>CAZLUL010000015.1:17263-32624 GCA_964562635.1 uncultured Fibrobacteraceae bacterium
TCGGGAAAGATGCCCCGCAGCACCGCGCGCACCGAGCTGGGCTGCGGCCCCACGACCGCCACGGCAGCCTGCCACTGGGGATCGCTGGCCATCTCGCGTTCCAGGTCTTCCAGCGCCTCGTCAATCAGGTCATCCTGGTTTTCGAGCACACTGAAATGGGGATCGAGGCCCGCCTCGGCCGCAAACCGGCCCAGAATCAGCTGACAAAACGCATGGATCGTGCCCACGTTCAGGCCAGAGACATCTTCGAGCACTTTTTCGAGCAGGTTGGCGGCGGCGTTTTTTTCGGCCGCGGTGGGCGTTGGGCTTTGCCGGCCCTCGAACAGGTCGGACAACTCTTTGGTCAGCGTGGCCTCATCAGCCAAGGCCAATTCGCGGGCCCGGATCAGCAGGCGTTCCTGGATTTCCACGGCGGCTTTGCGCGTGAATGTGACGGCCAGAATGGCCCGCGGATGAGCGCCGGCCTCGATGCACAGGCGCAGAAAACGATCGACCAGCACCTTGGTCTTGCCCGATCCGGCCGAGGCGCGCAGGGCAACTGACTGGTCGGGACGGGCCGACCGGCGCTGGATGATGGTGGCGGCTTGCACGGGGTTGGTCATGGGCTACCGATACTGGCTTGAGACGGCAAAAACGGATTGTCGTGCCACCCTAACGGCAAGCACCCCGGGATGCAATGGCATGATCCGGGGTGCCCAAGTCGAGGCAGGAATCAGAAGATTGCGCGGTCCAGGTGGTAGACCAGGCCAACGCCGTAAGTCCAGTTCCAGGACTGGACCACGCGCTCGTCCAAATCAGACCAATGGAATGACGCCATGGCGTTGACATTCAGACTCAACTGGTCTTCCAGATAGATATAAAAATTGGAGCTCAGGGTCCCCTGCTGCTCCCGGTATTCCCGTTGAATATCCGATCCGCCCCGGTATCTCGCCGAGGTGTGTAGCCGATAGCGATCGGCGAGATTCCACAAATGAGCCAACTCGAGAGTCGCATAGCCACGTTCGCGCGAATCATCATTCGAATTGTCCCAGGAGTAGGCGTAGGAGGCGAGCAACTCGATTTGCTGGGTCAATGACAGATTGCGGGAGGCGCTGAAAGCCAAGCGGGGCGTCCTTGCCCTGAGATTTTGTTCCTGCAGTGAACCGTCGCTATGGGATTCGGAATATCCCACTTCGGCCAGCAGTTCCACGCCTTGTCGGCGGCCGTTCAAGTCCTCCCGCATCACATCCATGAGGTAGAGAATTTCGTAGGCCGTCAGCGGGTTCGCGGGGTCCAACATCGGTGTCAGGACATCATCCCAAAAGTGGCGTTCGTAGCGGTCATAAACGCTGAAATAGCCGGATTGCTGGGCCCACACGGCCGCAATTTCCTGCACCTGAGCAGCCAACAGCGGCGCCCGGCCCAGGGCAACCAACCGTTCGCTCAATCGCTGGGCCCGCAAGACCGGCTGCACGTTGCGCACCCGTCCCCAGCCCAGGCCCGCATGGGCGGTGTGCCGGTTCGACCGGTAGTAGGAGTCGTCATCCTCCCAATCGTCACCGATGCGCTGGGAACGAAGTCGCTCGGTGTAGCCCCGCAAAGACTCTCCTCGCACACTGACCGAGAAGGGTCCCTCAGCCAGATAGCGTTTAAACCGGCCATCCAGACCATACTGGCCGGACAGTTCATGACCCTGCTGTTCCCGGGTCGGAGTGCCATCGTGACTGCGGCGGTATTTGCCGCCGACATCACCTTGCAGACTCAAGTATCGCTTTTCGCTTTCCCAGGCCTGAAAATAATCCGACCCCAAAAACAGCGAAGTGGAGTTGCCGAAATTCACATCCCCGGCTGCCCGACTGTCGTTGCCGCGCCCCCCAAAACTGAAGTCCGCATCCCAGACGCGGTAACTCCAGTCCGGCAAACGGTATTCGAGAAGGTTGGTAATGTCGGTGGGATCGCCGTAGCCGATGCTCGTTTGAGCCTGGACCAGAACCGGCAGTGAGAGCGAGAAGGCGGCGACAAACAAAGCGGCGCGTAAATAATGACGCATGGCAGAGCAACTCACGGTCCAGGGGTATATGAAACAGATAAGTCGTTCAAAGGTGTGAAGATCATCCCTCAATGACAATCCCTGGTCAAGAAGAACGGGAAGATCGCTTCACAGTTCCCTCAATTTTTCAGGCTCAGCATATAGACCACGGCCATGATGCTGCCATCGGCCGCCAGATGGGAGATCACCGGCAACAGCAACCCCTCGTGGCGACGGCGCAACTGCCGCCAGAACCAGCCGGCGGCAATCAGGACGACGAAGGCCAACAGGATCCACAACCATTCCAAAAAGAGCATCAAAACCAGAACGTGATAGCCAGCAAACAGGACATCACCCCACACCGGCTTCAGCCCGTCATGGCCCAGTTTTCCCCGCCACAGAATTTCTTCGAACCACGGGTTGACCAGGGTGTGGTAGATCACGAACAGCAACCAGCCGGTGCCCGTCAGGCCCAGCTTTGCGATGGCCGGATTGATCAGATCGGCCTTGATACCGGCGTAGGGTGCCAAGGTATAAATCAGGACACCACCGCCGACGCCAAACCCGATGGCGCCCAGGCCGACCCGATTGTGCCAGCCGCGCAACAGGTCGCGACGCAGGTTGGCGTCTCGCCAAACGGCGACCAATACTAAACCGTGGTAGATCAGGAATGAAATCCAGGCGCTGCCCAACAGGTGCAGGCCGATCAGCATGGCGACGTAGGGAATCAGCGGCAACAACAGACCCACCCTCATCATCCTCCCGGTTCACCGGATGCGCTCAGAACCCGCCGTGCAACGCCACGCCAAACTGCTCCAGCCACACCCACATGAGACTGACGCCAACGCTGTCCCGGTAGTGGTCGAGCAGCGCGTGGGATTTTTCGCCATCGTACATATAGCGGACGGCAAAATCCCGGCCCAATTCCTGGGCGGCGCCGAAGGGGATATTAATCCGATCGTCCCATTCCGAATAGTTGACGCTGAAGTAGCCGGTGGTGCCCAGCCCTGGCAGGTGCTTGCTGGTCGTGGCGAAATAGGCCTGGGTGCCCTCAGGCGAACCGATGCGATCCGAACTGGTCCCCAGAAAAAGCGCCGGACGCCCGGCGGATTCGGTGAGGAGAAACAAGGTAGCCAGCGGCGTGAATTCCGCGATCGTCGCGTTGAATTCGACGCCCACCTGGAGGTTTTTGACAAGCTTGTAGTTGAGCGTGAAACGCCAGCGCGCGCGTTCGACGTCCGTATCGACGTACCGGGCCGAGAACATCCAGTCGGCATGAAGGCCACTCCCCCGGAGCGGCGCACCCTCACCGGGTCAGCCCGATCAGGTCGGGGTGGCGGAATAGGCGGTCTTCTCGTTC
Organism: uncultured Fibrobacteraceae bacterium; assembly: GCA_964562635.1. Taxonomy (GTDB): domain Bacteria; phylum Krumholzibacteriota; class Krumholzibacteriia; order LZORAL124-64-63; family LZORAL124-64-63; genus JAGRNP01. Next base: position 20,632 of record CAZLUL010000015.1, read on the forward strand.
GCCGCTCCTCCACCGGGCGCCGGTAGGGCCATAACTGGCGCTGCGACACCCATCAGGATGACAAGGGCCAGCAAGGACAGCAGGGTCCTGTAGAGCGTGTATTGGCGCTGCGGGGCAAGGCGAATTGGGATTAACATGCTCCGAATTTAGGCTCTTCGCGCCAAAACGGCAAACCCACTGGTCTGCAATCGGCTCATCCCTGGTCCTTGCGGTTGACCAGTTTGTCCAGCTTGCGCTCGGTTCCCGGTGGCACCGCAAGTTCCTCAACGCGGCAAACTCCGCGGAAGTCGCAATACCTGCAGGGCAGGTTGGTCGGTGCCGTGCCCGCCATCTCGCGCGGCAGCACCGGAATGGCGCCCTTGGGGTTGGCGGCCTCGACAGCCAACTCGATCAGCTTCGCTGCGCCCTGCACCAACAGCTCCCGGCTGCCCTCAACTTCGTCGGCCAGATGGGGCTTGGTGGGCCCGCCCGGGTTGTCGGGTTTCACAGCATAGTAGAAAGCTTCGCGCACCTGATGCCTGGTGCCCGGCAGGTCCAACCCGCCCATTTCCGCCGCCACGGCGTAGAGCAGGATCTGCATTTCTTCCAGCTCGACGACCTGGCCTCGCGAAGGGATTTTGCCGGTCTTGTAATCGATCACACCCACGTGGCCAGTGCCATCCTGATGCAAGTCGATCCGATCGACGGTGCCGCGCAGCAATATTTTTTGGGCATAGTCCGGCAACTCCGGCAGGTCCACGTCGCAATTTGCCGCCGCAGCCTGGGTCAAGGTCCAGTCGCGCATCAGCGGCAAGGACAATTCGAATCCCTGTTCCAAGGCGACCGGACGCCAGTCCACGAAGCGTGCCATCTCGTATTTAACCAAGGCACCGATCGTGCCCCGGAAGCTCTCGAACCAGAGGCGGCGCTGGGGCATTTCTTCAAAGCCGCGCTCGAACCGACTGCGAGCGGCCTCGTCCAAAACCTCGTGGGCCTTTTGCTCGTCGCCGGCAACCAGCGCGGCGTAGCCCGCACCTTGCGGGTCCAGCCACTCTTGCAGCGCCTCGTGCACCAAAGTGCCGTAGTCCATGGCCTGGAATTCTTTCTGCACTTCTTCTTCGCGGCGCAGGGCAAAACCGCGCTCCAAAACATAACGGTATGGGCAGTCGCGCCACGACCGCAGCGCGCTCCAACTCAACTTCGTCAAGGGCCGGATGGGCACCAGGGCCCGCACGTTGCGGTCCGCTGTGCGGAAAGCCTGCTCGGACGCCACGATCTCTGCCAGCGGCGCCGGGTTCACCCGCCACACCTGCGAATTTTTCGTCACCAGTTCCGGTTGCAACACCAGCTCCAGGCGCGAGACAAAGGACGACGGCAGCGCCGGCGACCCGGCTTCTTCGGTCGACCAGGTCAGCAAAATGCGGGGCGCGCCGTGCAGCAGGCGGGCAAACAACTCGGCGTCGCGAGACAGGGCGGACGGCCAGCCCGGCAGGCCCAGTCGTTCGCGCAGGGCGCCGGCGAGGAACAGCGGGCGGGCGCTCTTTTTCGGGAATACGCCATCGCGCAATCCGGCCAGAATCAACGTATCTGACCGTTCCAGGCGCGCCTCGACCATACCGGAAATCACCACCGGCAGGTTTGGCTTGCGGTGCGCAGCGGCGTTTTCGTCGCTCAAAAGGCGGCCCAGATCGCTGCTGAAATCGGCCAACGTGGCCGACGGCAGGATGGCTGCGTCGCCCGTCAGTTCGGTCAGCAACTGGTGCAATTTTCCAATGTCGGGTCGGCCGCGATCCGACTCACCCAAGGGGTAGGCGGCGGCCAACAAGGCCCAGCTTTCGCGCAACGCCAACAGCATTTCGCCCCAGGGTCGGGCCTGGCCATCGCGGAACGGCAACAGTGGGGCGAAGGCGTCGGCGACCTGGGTCACGAAGTCGACCATGCTCGCCGCTGCGTCGCTCTGGCTTTCGCCCTGACTGTCACGAACGAGATTGAGCACCGCCTCGTCGCGTTCATCGGCGCGGCAATGCAAGGCGCCCAGACCCCCACGGGGTCCCTTGTCACGGCGGTACATCTGCTCCAGGCGCAGGGTCCACTTGGCGTGGTGGCCATCGCTGGCCGGCAACTTCACGTAGGGATGGGTGAGCACTTCCAGCAACGGTTCAATGCGCAGGTCGGTCAGCGCGGCGCGCAACAAAAACCGCACCAACAAGCCGGCCGGCAAGGCCGACAGAGGATCGCCGTGGGTCATGTCCGCGTCGATGCCCGCGTCCCACAAATGGGCGCCAATGCGAGCCGCCAGTTTGGGATCGTTCACCGCAATGGTCACGCGATGGGTGGCGCCGCCGAGGCCAGCCTGGATTTGGGCCACGCGGTCGGCGATGAGGCGGCTTTCGGCCTCAGCGCCACCGCAGGGGCAAAATTCCAGCGGTCCGTTGGGGGACAACAGGTTCTGAGGATTAATAGTGGCCGTCAAAGCGTCCAGGCGAGCCCGCAAAGTGGGTGCCGCCGGCTCCGTTGGAGCGACCGTGCCGAGCAGCAATTCTTCGACCTGCCGCCCCGGCGCCAAGGGGTCGGTCGGACCCGGTTCGGCGCCCCAGGTCGTGAGAAACAACTGGGCCAAAGGGCCGGTCGCTGCGGGCAGATAAACGCGCCCTTCACTCGCGTTAGCCATGGCCGCTGCCAACAATCCGGCGCGGGTCGGATCCACCCGGCTGAAGCCCGCCACGACCACCAACTCGGGCGGCGCCAAAGGCTGCGGCGGGTTGGCCACCAACGCAGCCGCCAATTGCACCAGACGATCGGTGCCGTCGCGGGGCACCATCTCGCGATAGATTTGCCAGGCCTCGTGCACGCGGGTCATGTCCTGCACCAGCACGTCGGCTTCGGCGGCGCCCACCAGGGTTTGCAACTCGTCCAATTGTTCCGGGTCCAGCAACAGTTCGGCCTGGTTGTGCAAACGCGCTTCATCAAAGAAACCGATCAGTTCGCGGGCCAGGCCGGGCGCGCTTTCGGGATTGTCCGCCAGCCACGGCAAGGCCGCCAGGCGGGGCGCCAGAATCAACGGCCGCGAACGGTCGTCCGGACCCTTGTCACCGGTCAGGTCGAAAGCCAAATCGAGGGCCGCCTCCATCTCGCCCGACCACTGGGTCACCGTTTGGATGCGCGGCAACAACAACGTATCGCGGCCGCTGGCTTCGAGGATGGCGTGGCCGAGAGAGCGGCAGGCGCGGGCACTGGGCAACAGCACCAGGGCCGCCGAAAGATCCCCCCGGGGGGACCCCGCCATGGCGCCCAACAGGTCGCGGGACAAAACCGCTAACGTGTCTTCGTGGAAGGATATGCGTTTGAGCAAAGGTGCCGGCATCTGGCGGTTACCCACTTGAATTGTGTACAGTAAAAGACCGAAACGGCAGTGTGCCCGATCGATGCCGGCAAATCAACCGCGAACAAGTCCCGTGGGCGGTGCCGGAGCAATCGTGATAAATTGGAGTCACCACCCCATCGAGAAAGGCATCGCCATGCATCGCCCCCGGATTGTCCTCTTGCTGTGCACCCTTCTGTTCGCCGGACTGCTCGGCTGCTCGGACGACGAGCCCACCGCGCCAACCACCGGCCAAAACAACGGCGAGATCGTGACCGATTTTTCTCTCGCCGACGTGAACGCCACTTCGGTCACCGTGAGCCAGGCCATCTCGCCGCGGGACTATCTGGAAAAGGTGTCGGCCTGGTACTTCGGCCACGCCACCTGACCTTACTGCCGTAGCCAGTTTGGCTACCTCGATCAGATGCAAAAAGAATTCGACGCCATGGCCGTTGCCCCAGGCATCCGCATCCTCGGCATCAACCAGGTGGGGCAGGAAAGCCAGAACGATGTGAACTGCGAAGGCCGCGACATTCCGTGGCTGCAGGAGACCATGACCGAGCTGGTCTGGGTGCCGTGGGACGTGACCTACCGCGATGTCGTCATTGTTGACGGAACCAATCGCCGGCTAACCGCCTTCAACCTCACCGACAAGAACCTGGCGGTCGCCGCCAATTACGAAGCCCTAAAAACCTTGCTGCTGGAGACTTCCCAATGACCAGGCGCTGGTGCGGATTTTTTGCTTTTTTTCTGTTGCTCGGTTGCGACAACTCGCCCACCGACCCGGAACCCCTGACGGCCCGGGTTGTGGTGATGGCGTTGGAATCGGGACAACGCATTGCTGGGGTTAAGGTTGTGGCCATGGACCCCAATACGAACTCCGTCCTGGCCGGGCCACTGGTGACCGATGCGGACGGGCTGGCCGACTTTGGCATCACCCCCCAACCCGAGATTCACTATCTGGTCATGGCGGGTCTGCAGTGGCAGATGCACGAGCAGGACTCCTGGGTGTGGAACCTCGACAAGAACGCCAAGAACTCACCCGCGCCGATATACTACGGCCGACGCGTGATTATTTTGCGACCGGCCACGCCGCAAGACGGCCTGCCTCGCCTTGCCGGCCGGATTGTGGACGCCGACACCGGTCTGCCCCTGGCCCAGACTTTTGTGAGCACCTCGCCCCGGCCGACTGCCTACAATTATGAGAGCGATCCCGGCGACGACGTGACCGGTGCCGATGGCCAGTTCGTGGCCCAGGAAATCGCGGTGGCCGCCCATCCAGTGACCGGCAACCTGCAGCAACTTGATCTGTTATTTATCAGCCGGGCCGGCTACCGCCCCCGCAGTTGGGTGTATGAATGGGCTAACGGCGACAACAACCTGGATGTCACCGGCCTTGAGATTGCCCTGACACCATTGGCGGAAAGCGACCGGGGTGAACTGACGGGTCGGATTCTGCTGCGGGGCGAACCTGTGGCTCAGGTGCAGGTGGGAATCGGCGGCTTCGTCGCAGACAAGGCCGGCGTTGGACTCCCTGGCCAGGCGACCTTCACCGATGCCGACGGCCGCTACAGATTCACCAACCTGGCCACCGGCACCTACGTGGTGCAGCCCGGATATGCGCTTTTTGACGGGGTGTTTTTTCCCAATCAGGCGGGCGCCGCGGCGGTGGCTGTCGCCCATGATCAGACCAGTGAGGTGGTTGACCTGGAGGTTTTGCAGGAAATCACTCCATGGTTGCCTGATCGACCCTTCCGACGTGCCGAGGGCAGCCTGAGATTGGAGTGGTCACCGGTCACGGACGCCGCTACCTACGAAATCAGCCTCGATGGCACAGAATTCGCTGCCACGCCTGATAGTATCTATATGTGGCCGATAGGCGGCGAAATGCCCGATGGATGGCATTATATTCGCGTGCAGGCTCTGTCAGAGACGGGCGAATTGCTGGGTCTGATGCAACGTGAATCGTGGTTTCAATTGGTGGAATAATCCGCTTTTTTGAGGTCTGTGTGATGCTTCCGTGATCAAATTCAGTTATTATAACGATCTCTTACACAATCATCCCTTCGTTTTCTGCCCCGAGAGGTCAAAATGCGGAAGTCATTCGCTCTTCTTATCGTTCTGTCCATGACCCTGATGGTCGGTTCCGGCTTCGCTGCCGAACGTCCTTTTGCCCCGGTGCAAGATGGCCCCGTGCAGTCCGCCCCCACCGTGCAGCAGTGGGCCACGGACCACTTGATGGTGCAGTTCACGGCCGAAGGTTTGCAGCGCGCCAGCCTGCCCACCCCGGGCGAAAAAGCCTCCGGCGCCGCGACCAAGACCGGCTTAGCTTCTCTGGACCAGGCCATGGCCGATATGGCCGTCACCAGCCTGCGGGCCGCCTACCCCATGGTCGCCAACAAGTCGATGGCTTCTGACCTGGGCACCAACCGTTGGTACATTTTTGAAGTCGCGAACGGCGCCGACATCCCGGCTGTCGCCCAGCGCCTGGCCGGCGACACCAACGTCGCAGTCGCCCATCCGGATTGGATCGCTTTTCCGACGGCCATTCCCAACGACCCCCTGCACAGCGCCAACTGGGGGCACAACAATACTGCCCAGCTCGGCAGCGGTCCTTCCCACTCCGGTCCTGGTATCGGCACGGTGGGTTTTGATGCCAACGCTCACGCCGCCTGGAACAGCGCCCTCGGTTATGGCGACCCTGCGGTCGTGATTGCGATCCTGGATTCCGGTGTGGACGCCGGACACCCGGACCTGCTGCAGGTGACGGGTTACGATTTTGGGGACGGTGATTCCAACCCCACTGATGACAGCGCCGACCCCGGTCACGGCACCGCTTGTGCCGGTGTGGCCGCCGCGATAGCCAACAACGCCCTGGGCGTGGCCGGTATCGCCGGTGGCAGCAGCATCATGCCCCTCAAGGTTTCCAACAGCGCGGGTAACCTGCTTTTCTCCGCCATCGACAATGCGCTTTATTACGCAGCCGACAACGGCGCCGACATCGCGAGCATGAGTTTTGGCGCGGCCACCACGTCGATTCCTTCGACCAACTCCGCCCTGACCTATGCCTACAACCAGGGCGTGACCCTGTTAGCGGCCACCGGTAACGAAAACGCCAACACGATCAGCTATCCGGCGATTTACAGCCGGGTCATTGGCGTCGGTGCGGCTTCGCCCTGCGGCGACCGCAAGCGTTCCAGCGATGACATCAATCAGGTGAACCCCGGCATCAACACCGACCCCAACGGCACCACTTGCGACGACGAGTACTGGTGGGGCTCGAGCTACGGCAGCACCGTGCAGGACAGCCAGGGTGCCGTGGATATCATCGCGCCGACCATCCTGCCAACAACCGATATTCAGGGCAGCGGCGGGTATGCCGGTGGCGACTACAGCAACTACTTCAACGGCACCTCGTGTGCAACGCCCTACGCCGCCGGCGTGGCGGCGTTAATCAAGGGCGCCAACCCCACGTTTTCGCCGAACCAGGTGCGCGCCCAGTTGGTGGGCACGGCCCAGGACATCGTGAATGTGGAATCGGTTGCCGGCTGGGATCGCTATGCCGGTTACGGCATGGTGGATGCCGCGGCCGCTTTGGGTGAGATCGTGCCCCCGGGCGCGCTGGCCGACTTCTCGGCTGACGTCACCAGTGGCTGCGCGCCCTTGACGGTGAACTTCACCGACCTTTCGACCGGCACGATCGACACCTGGGTCTGGGATTTCGGCGACGGTGAACTCAACGCCAGCCAGAACCCGTCCCACACCTACACCGCGGCCGGCACCTATGATGTCAGCCTGTCGATCACCAGCCCCGAGGGTGACGACGCCACGGCCAAGTTCGGCTACATCACGGTTTCGGATGCACCGGCGGTCGCCTTCAGCGCCTCTGGTTCCTTCGTCGTGGCCGGCACCAGCATTGACTTCACGGACGAGAGCGGCGGCAGCCCCACGGCCTGGGCCTGGGACTTCGGCGACGGCGGCACTGCGAGTGTCCAGAACCCGTCCCACACGTTTAACACCGCCGGTGTGTGGCATATCAAACTGGTGGCCACCAACTCCTGTGGCGCCGATTCGCTGACGATCAACAACATGATCATCGCGACCTTCCCGCCGGCACCCGTGGCGGCCTTCAACTTTGCGCCGTCTTCGGGTTGTGCACCCTTGCTTGTGGATTTCTCGGACCAATCGACCGGCACGGTCACCGACTGGGCCTGGGATTTTGGCGACGGCAACACCTCGACGTTGGCCAATCCGTCCCATACCTACACCACACCTGGCAGCTATGACGTGAGCCTGACGGTCAGCAACCTGGGCAACCCCAATACCGAGACCCTCGTTGACGCCGTGACTGTTTCGGGTCCGCCGACAGCCTCGTTCACGGCCTCAAGCACATCCATTGCCGCGGGCGCTTCGGTGACCTTCACCGACACCTCGACCGATGGGCCACTGAACTGGACCTGGGACTTCGGCGATGGCGGCACTTCAAATCTGCAGAACCCGGTCCACCAGTACAATTCCGGTGGTGTCTTTACTGTTTCGCTGATTGCCATGAGCGGTTGTGGCCCCGATACCCTGACGATGGTCGACTACATTACAGTCGAAGCGTCGGTGGGTCCGGTGGCGGCATTCTCGCTCACCCCGGCGACCGGTTGCGCACCGCTGGAAGTCACTTTTACCGATGAGTCGGTCAATGACGTGAGCACCTGGAACTGGGACTTCGGTGACGGTGGCCAGGCTGCGGTTCAAAATCCGGTTTATACCTACAATGCGCCGGGCTCGTATGATGTGCGGCTGATCGTTTCGGGCACCGGTGGCGTCGATTCGCTGACAGTGACCGGAGCTGTGGTCGTGGAGATGCCCGTGGTGGCCGCCTTCGCGGTTTCCGATACAACCGGCGACATGCCTTTGGCCGTGACCTTCACCGACGCCTCGAGCGGCAGCCCGACTTCGTGGCGGTGGGACTTTGGCGACGCAGGCAGCGACACGGTCGCCAGCCCGGTCCACACCTACACCGCCGCCGGCGTATACGACGTGACCCTGATTGTCGGCAACAGCTGCTCGGCTGATACGCTGACGATGAGCGCGGCCGTGACGGTCATCGACCCGGCTTCGGGCGTGGGCGATCTGGCCCCGGTGCGCTTTGGTTTGGCCCAGAACTATCCCAACCCCTTCAACCCGAGCACGACCCTGGTGTATAGCCTGGAGAAGCCTGGCCGCGCGCGCCTGGAAGTGTTCGACATGTCGGGCCGCCGGGTGGCGACCCTGGTTGACGAGGACACTTCGGCAGGACGGCATGAGATCATGTGGCGTCCGGCGGAGTTGGCTTCGGGAATCTACTTCTCGCGGCTGACGGTGGGTTCGGAAACGGACACCAGACGGGTGACTTTGCTGAAGTAGGATGGGTTTGATTTGAGAGAGATGGCCGCCGGACCTTTGGGTTTGGCGGCCATTTTTGTGCTAGTATGAATTTTCAGCCACTCTGCAACAGGGAGAAATCATGACCAATGGCAGGGACGAAGCGATGCCCAGGAAATCAACATTGTCGCATTTCCAGAAGGCGATCGCGTGGGCAGCCGTGGGGGCCATGGTCACCGTGTACACCAATCATATTGACGAAGGATTCGGCAAATTGCGGCTTTTGCAGTTCGCCTTCTTTTTCGCCAGCGCCAAGTCCCTGAAGAAGGGACTGCAAGACCTCGGCAAAGCGAAGCCCGCAGCCGCTCCGGAGCCTCGTCAGATGGCCCAGCCGATGCACAAACCGACACCTCGCCCAACACCTCGTGCAGCGCCTCCCCCCATGCCCCAATCGCCAGCCAATGCGGTCAAGTCCGATGGACACCGCTGGGCCCACGCGGTGCGACGCAACTGGTATTGGGCGGTTCTCTTTTTAGTCATCTGGCAGGTGTTCGAACGGATTTGACACCGGCAGCCTGCTTACCAAGGCCGCGAGTCGATGCCCGGTCCTGTCGGCTTTGGCACCGATCTCATCATCGAACAAGTTACTTCATTGTTAAATAAAGACTTACCTCATACCCCTACAAAAAGGTGGGATTTTTTCTCCCATCTTGCGGGATTCATTTGTCAGCGAGTTAATTTTCTAACAACTTAGTGGCAAGAAAATGACACATGGTTCCTGCGCAGACACTATATTACGGCGGTCAGCGACAGTTTAACCGGAGGCGATCCATTGGCGAATTCGCGAGACAACCAGACTCAGGACGACAACCAGGCCCAGAACGGCGTTTGCCGTATCGGCACCCGCGGCAGCGATCTGGCTCTGTGGCAGGCCCACACCATCAAGGGCATGTTGAAAGACCTCGCTGTTGAGACTGAACTCAATATCATCAAGACGCGGGGCGACAAGATCGACAACGTGCCCTTCTCCAAGCTTGAGGGGAAGAACTTCTTCACCAAAGAGTTGGAAGACGCGCAGTTGGACGGCCGCGTCGACATGGCCGTGCACTCATTGAAGGATCTGGCCACGGACATGGTGCCGGGGCTGACCCTGTGCGCCATGGTGGGCCGGGAAGATCCGCGGGAATTGCTGCTGGCGCGGCCCGAAGCTGTCGATCAGGCCAAGGTTGAAGCCGGCGACGTGATCCCCCTGAAAGACGGGGCCAAGATCGGCACCAGCGCGGCGCGGCGGCAAGGTCAGGTGCGGGTCATCCGGCCCGACATGGAAATTGCCGACCTGCGGGGCAACGTGCCCACGCGCATCAACCGACTGCGTGAAGGGTTGTATGACGGTATTCTGCTCGCGCGTGCGGGTGTGATGCGCTTGGAGCTGGATGTCAGCGATCTTTACACCAAGCCCCTGGAAATTAGCGACTTTGTGCCGGCACCGGCCCAGGGCATGTTGGGCATCCAGTGCCGTGATGGCGACAAATGGCAGGACGTGCTGGCCCAGATGAATTGTGGCGAGCAGGGCATTGCCGTGGCGGCCGAACGCCACCTGTTGAACCAGTTGGAAGGCGGTTGCCACCTGCCCTTTGGTGTGAACATCGACGGGGCGGGTTCGGTCTGGAAGCTCGAGGCTTTCCTGGGCGACGACAACATCACCCGTGAGCCGCTGCGGTTCACTCTCGATGGCACCGATCCGGATGCGCTGGGCGCTGAGGCCTGGGAACGGATTGTGGTTTACAAGAAGGGTTAGAACGGGCATGAGCAGCGGGCTTCGCATCATCCTGACGAGAGAAAAGGATCGCAACCAGATCTGGGCGGACCGGTTGCAACAGGCCGCTCTGCCCTTTTCGACGTTGCCCCTGGTGCGGTACGAATCGCTGGTCTTGCCTGACAACCGCGATTTCAGTGATTTTGGCTGGATCATGTTCACCTCGCCCCAGGGCGTGCGGGCCTTTGCCGACCTGCAGCCCGAGATTGGCATGGCGCGCTGCGCTGTGTTGGGGCATGGGACGGCGGCGGCTCTGGAAGCCGCCGGTTGGAAACCCGAATTGAACGCCGGCGCCCTCGATGGCGTCGAATTGGCGGCCCGCTTTTTGACGGTTTCAGGGAAACCCTGCGCCGTGCTTTTGCCGGGGCCCAAACGCCGGTTGACCGAACCGCGGGCGGCCCTCGAGGCTGCTGGTTATACTGTGCAGGAGTTGCCGTTATACGAAACCCTGCCGGTCGAGGCCGCCGCTGTGGCCGCGGCCGTTTTGCAACCGGATGACGTGATCTTTTTCTGCAGTCCTTCGGCCGTGCGGGCTTTTGCCGGCGCCAGGGACGACAAACCGCGGTGCGTGGCCATTGGCCGCACCACCGCTGAAGCCTGCCGGAACGCCGGGTTCACCCCCGCCGTCGCTGGCACTCCCGATCTGGAAGCCATGGTCCGGGCCGCCGGGATATCCGGCCTGTCCGAACCGACAACTCAACCTGTGAAACCGGAGATGGAATCATGAATCTGCATGAACGCCCCCGCCGCATGCGCGCCACACCCGTCCTGCGAGAGATGGTTGCCGAGACCAACGTCGAGGCCCGCCACCTGATCACCCCCCATTTTGTGGTGGGCGGCAGCGGCGTTGAGCACGAGATCGGCAGCATGCCCGGCGTCAATCACGTTTCGGTCGACAAGCTGGTCGAAGAAGTGGGCCGCGACCTCGAGTTGGGCCTCAAATCGCACCTGCTGTTCGGCGTGCCCGAAAACGACGAGAAGGACGAGCGCGGCAACGCGGCCCTGGATGAAAAAGGCGCCGTGCCCGAAGCCCTGCGTCAGCTCAAGAAGCAATTCGGCGACGACATCATCACCATCACTGATGTCTGCCTTTGCGCGTACACCAGCCACGGCCACTGCGGCTTCCTCGAGAACGGCACGGTCATCAACGATCCCAGCGTGGAGCAACTGGCCCGCATGGCCCTGGTGCACGCCGAAGCCGGCTGCGACATCGTCAGCCCCAGTGACATGATGGACGGCCGCGTGGGCGCCATCCGCACCAAGCTGGACGACAACGGTTTCACGAACACGAGCATTTTGGCCTACAGCGCCAAGTACGCCAGTGCCTACTACGGTCCTTTCCGCGACGCCTGCGACAGCGCGCCCCAGGGCGATCGCAAGAGCTACCAGATGGACCCCCGTAACAGCCGTGAAGCCATATTCGAGACCATCCTGGATATCGCCGAAGGCGCCGACATGGTCATGGTCAAGCCGGCCCTCGCC
>CAZLUL010000016.1:0-31426 GCA_964562635.1 uncultured Fibrobacteraceae bacterium
TGTTCTACCATGCGTACGCGGACGGCAAACATCAGATCATGGAACAGGCGGTCGAAGGGCAGGGCGGTGCCGCCATCCTGCTTGAGTCGGAACTGATTGTCGCTCCGACTGGCACCAGTGTGGGAGACGAATTCCTCCTGGTGGACCATGAAAGAGCGGACGGCAACTTCGAAATGGCCCGTTTGCCCCTGGTCGGTGGCACCGGAGAACTGGAGATCATGGCCTCGGCTCCGGAGGACAATCTGGGCGGTGGAGCCTATTCGCCGGATGGTCGCTGGATTGCCTACCACACAGAGACGGCATCGGGTTGGGATATATTCGTGATGCCTGCCGAAGGTGGGGCGCGTAAGTGGCAGGTCTCCACCGCGGGTTCCGCCTATCCGAAGTGGAATTCCGACGGCACCGAATTGTGGACCAGCGGCTTCGATGGTTCCCTGATCGTTTATTCAGTCAACGGCACCGGGCAGACTTTTCGGGTTGGCCAAGCCAGGACTGTTGCCCCGGTGTCCACCCCCGCGGGTGATGGGTCTTTTTATGACCTGCACCCCGATGGAAAACGGGTTCTGCAGACGGGGTTCGATCCGGCCTACCATGCAGAGGTTTCTTACCTGCATCTGGTCACCGATTGGCAGCGGGGATTGGCCCGCTAGAAACCTCAGTAGAGTCCACACTGGAGACCCACAAAAAAAGCCCCCGGATGTTGTCCGGGGGCCTTTTTTTTTGCTACCGACGGTCTAGAGCTCGGACTCGTCATAGTAGTCGATCATGTCGACCGGCATCACGACCGTCGAGGCGATGTTGCTCATGTGCGCCACCAGTCGCTTGTAGAAGCGCAGGATCAGCACGATGCACACGGCGTTGTTCACGTCGAGGTCGCTGACGGTGATCTCGCGAATCAAGGCCTCGAACTCGCGCCCGCTGCGTTTGGCGTGCTTGATGACCTTGCCGGCCATCTCTTCGTCGCTTTCGGCAAAAGCTTTGCGGGTATCGTCGAACATGGTCGAGATGTCACTGCTGATGGTGCCCAGTTTGTCCTTGTACAGTTTGCGATCGACACCTTCGGGCATCATATCGCCAACTTCGTGCAGATTCTTGACGTAGTCGCCGAGACGCTCGGCATCCTTCACCGCATTCATGAAAATCAGGGCAGACGGGACATCTGCCCGCGAACCGCTCACTGACAGGCGCGAAACGACCCGGCGGCGGATTTTGCGCTCCAACTGGTTGATCTTCTGGTCCTGGGCGTAAACCCGGCCCTGGGGATCCTCGTTGGGTTCACCGTTGATCAATACACCAACGGTGAAGTCGTACATGTCTTGGCTTTTTTCGAGCATGGTGACAATCATGTCGACCAATTCGTTGCTCCAGTTGTCGGCCTTGAACACGTCCAGAATTGAACCGAAACCCATATCGTTCTCCAATCGCGTTTAGGCGCGTAACAGTTTGTCGAGCATTACAAAAACCAGGGGCATCACGAAGAAGACGCCGACCATGTAGAGCACGGCGTACACGCGCTTCTCGGCGGTTCTTTTCGCCAGGCCGGTTGCCAGTCGAATCGGGATGCGGCGTATCGCGGCAATCGGGTAGATGATCAGGATCCCCGATATGTTGAACAACAGATGCACCACCGCCACGGTCACGGCCTGGGGCGAACCGGTCATCGAGGCCAGCAGCGCGGTGACCGTGGTGCCGATGTTGGCCCCCATGGTGGCGGCAAAGGCCGATTCCAGGGGCACGATGCCCGCGCCGATCAGCGGCACCAGCAGGCTGGTGGTGATCGAACTGCTCTGCACACCAACGGTGATCAGTAGGCCCATCAACATGGCTGCCATACCGCTGCTGTTCAGCTTCTGGGTGAACGAACCCTCGGCCTTGGTCAGCACCAGGCGCTTGAGAACCTTCGTCAGGTAGGTCAAGGCGAAGAAAATGCCGATCAGGGCAATGATCACCATCACGGCGGTGGCCCAGCCGTCGGCCAATCCCAGGTCATCAGTCAGCGTATGCTGGACCTTCTTGACCAGCGGCTTGACGACGGTCTTGACCGGATTGGGATACTTGGTGCCCTCGGCGCCGACCAGTTGCAGGCTGATCCAGGTGGCGCTGCGTTCCAGGAAGTGGGTGGCCTGTTCGATGGGAAAAAGAATGGCGATGGCGATGAGATTGAAGAAGTCGTGCATCGTGGCGCCGGCAAATGCTCGCTGAAACTCGGCCCGCCTATTTATAGAAGTCATGGCGACCAGGGTATTGGTCACGGTGGTGCCCATGTTGGCGCCCATGATGATCGGGATGGCTCCCTGCACTGTGAGCGCTCCACCGGCCACCATGCCCACCACGATCGAAGTGCTGCTGGATGAGCTCTGGATCAGGGACGTGGCCAACAGGCCGATCATCAGGCCAACCACGGGGTTTGAGGTCGTGGCGATGAGGTTCTTGCTGAACTCCTTGCCCACCAGTTTGAACGCGGCGCCAAACAGGCCGATGGAACACAGGAAGATGTAGAGCAAGCCCAGCAGGATGACCACGTTGAGCACAATACCGAGAATTTTCTGCGGGGACGGTGCCGACGGAGAGGGCTCGAACGTGGGAGACGTCGTGCGGTCGGTCATTTCACTCCTGGTCCGGAAATCAGGAACCGGACAAATCGGGGAGAGGGATTGGGTCCCGGGATCGGCCTGTTGTGCTCAGGTTCGGCACGCAGACTGCCCGGGTCGGCAATCGGGGGCAAACTTACCGAGAGGGCAATTTTGAGTCAAGAATTTACGGGGCGTTAACGCAATATATACTTGGGCCCGGCCGCGCCGGTTTTGACCGCAAATCGGTCAAAAGGCCGAGCAGACCGCACGATTCCCGGGCGGCAGTTCTTGCCGCCCCGTGCAGGAAATGCGGTGGCCGTCGCGGGCACTTGTCTGCTCTTGGCCGCCAACTCCATGAATGAGAGCAGTTTCCGAGGTCGCCTGGGCGCTCCCCATCGGGCCTCAGAATTGCAATGCGCCGGACAGATGTCGAGCGCGGGGCTGTGAGGCTTTGCACCTTTGTCATCTACCCGGATTTTGGTTATCGTGGTGCCGATCAAACACCCGACTACCACGTTCGAGGAGGAGGCCGACATGGCCATCTTGAAGGTCGCCCGTATGGGGCATCCGGTTCTGCGTCAGAAGTGCGCGCCCATCGACCCCAAAACGATCACTGGCCCCGAAGTTCAGGGCCTGATCCGGAACATGTTTCAGACGATGGCCGAGTACAGCGGCATCGGGCTGGCCGCACCCCAGGTGCACGAGCCGGTGCAGCTGGTCATTGCCGGCGGCGATGCTGATGAAGAGGGCCGGCAGACGTACCGGATCCTGATCAACCCCAAGGTGACTGTCCTGGACGAGGACAACATCATGGGCATGTACGAAGGATGTCTGTCGCTGCCCGGCCTGCGCGGTTGGGTGGAACGTCCGTCAGCGGTGAAGGTCGAGGCGTACAACGAAAAGGGCGCCCAGATCGAGTTAAACCTCGAGGGCTTCGCGGCGGTCGTGATCCAACACGAATGCGACCACCTCGCAGGCGTGTTGTACGTGGACCGCATGGAAGACATGACGAAATTCGCTTTCGAGTTGGAGGCCGACCGCTTTCACGAGCAGGGATTGGGCGGGGACGAAGAAGGCGACGAAGAGGAATACGAAGACGAAGAATAAGACGGCGGGCGCCACGGATGGGGTCGCAGCCGCGGACCCGCCCGGACCCAGTCCGGGTTCAGCCAAGGAGACACCCGATGTCGCACCTGAACCAGACCGTCGCCGCTTTCAATATTCGCAAGTACGACCAGGCCGCGCGCCAGGCCGCCGAAGGTTTGGCCACCGCCCAGGGCCGTGACGAAGCTTTCTGGATGGGCATCCTGGAAACCTGCGAGGGCTTTTCCCTGCTGCAGGCCAAAAACATGATGAAGGCCGAGCAGAAGCTGATCGCGGCCATGGAAAAGCTGCGCAATTTTGGTTTCCGCTACAACAGCTTCGAAGTCACCGCCTCGCTGGCCGGCACCCGCCGCTGTGTCGAAGAGATCCGGCTGACCCGCCAGCACAAGAGCAAGAAGTTCGACGTGAGCCTGCTGCCGCAGATGCGGTTGGCGGCCAAGGCGGACGACTAGGCCGAATCTGGCCGCGGCAGGACCGATTTGCCCCAATTCCCACCCTCCCGGTACCACCGGGAGGGTGTTGCTTCTACTGGCGATTCCCCGCTTTGCGTCATAACTTTGGATCAGCTCCAAACTCTGGCCAGACACTCAGTCGGCCGGATTCACGATATATCAGGGAAAGACGCGATTATGCTGCCTGCCTCTCACCCTTTGGCCTCGGTTGCCGCCAAGGTCGCCGCCGGCCAACGCCTCGATGAAAACGACGGTCTACTGCTGGCCGCTTCGAACGACTTGCCGGCCCTGGGCCTGATGGCCCACCACGTGCGCAACGACATGCACGGCGACGGTGTCTATTACAACATCAACCGGCACCTGAACCCGACCAACGTCTGCTACGTGGGTTGCGAGTTGTGCGCCTATGCCGACGACCCCAACGCCGAAGGCACCTGGTCGTACTCGCCCGAAGAATGTGTCGAGTTGGCCCGCAAGGACTGGTCGCCGGACGTGACCGAATTTCACATCGTCGGTGGTTTGCACCCGCGCTGGAAATTTGGGGTCTACCTCGACATCCTCAAGGCCCTCAAGCAGGCCTTCCCCACCGTGCACCTGAAGGCCTTCACCATGGTCGAGATCGATTTCCTGGCCAAGCTGGCCAAGAAGTCGGTGCCCGAGACCATCGCGATTCTGCGTGACGCCGGCATGGACAGTTGTCCGGGTGGCGGTGCCGAGATTTTCCATCCCGAAATCCACCGTCAAATTGCCTCGAAAAAAATGAGCGCCGAGCGCTGGCTTGAGGTGACAGGCCTGGTGCACGAGTCGGGTTTGAAATCCAACTGCACGATGTTGTTCGGACATGTGGAACGGCCCGAACATTGGATCGACCACCTGATCAAGCTGCGCGAGCAGCAGGACAAATCGGGCGGCTTCCAGTGCTTCATCCCGCTGGCCTTCCATCCGGCCGGCACCAAGTTTGCGCACCTGCCGGGCCCGGACATGTTCACCAAGCTGAAGGTGGTCGCCATTTCGCGACTGATGCTGGACAACGTGCCCAACATCAAGGCCTACTGGGTGATGCTCGGTCGGGAAATCGCCCAGGTGGCGCTGCGCTTCGGGGCCAACGACCTCGATGGCACCGTAGTCGATGAGCGCGTGACCTTTGCCGCCGGCGGTTCGGCAGGCAAGGGCATGACCGTCGATACGATCCAGGAATTCATCCGCAACGCGGGGTTGCGGCCGGTGTTGCGTGATACGGTCTACAACGAGATCGAGGTGGCGGGGTAGGGCTTCGCGGGACTCACTTACGGAGGCTCCACGATACCAGCCAGCGAATCCGGTGATCTTGTCTTGCTGACTGATTCGACCGTGAGCAGGGGCGGGACGGCTCGAAATAGTGTGCCATTTGACTTCAGAAGCCGGCCTGGTGTGGTGATTTGTCACACCGAGGCCGGTTTTTTTGATTTGGCGCAAGTGTAGTAACTTATTTTGTAGCAATAGAATGATGCGTAAACGGCCCGAGATGCCACAGATTCGGCCTTGGTACGATCCGTGCCATACCTCTCGTGAAATAGTCAACCCGACAACGTCACGAACGAGAGGGAATACTCATGAAATACGCGAACGACAAAACACGCTTTCTGCTCATCCTGGCCCTGGTCGCCTGTACCCTGAGCGCAGCTCCGGTCTGGGCCGAAGAAACCGAAGATTCCGGAAAAAGCGGCCTCTTCATCGGCATCAACGCGGGCGTTGGTTCGTCTTCAATGGTCCTCGACAGAGGCGACCGCACCACCAGCATCAACCCGAGTGACGGCGCCCTGGGGGCCTTGCGGTTCGGTTACGCCTTTTCGCCCAAGTTTGCCCTCAGTCTGGAAGGCTACGGCTTCGGCAGCGGCGAGGAAGAGGGCGAGGAATGGGGACTGGGCGCGGCTTTTTTGGCGGCAACCTGGCACCCGTGCGGCAAGGGTTTCTTTCTGCGGGCCGGCCTTGGCGGCGGTGGCGGCGACTATGTGCATCCCGACACGGGTCAAAAAACAACGCTCACCGACCGCGGCGCCGTCCTCTTCAGCCTTGGGTACGACTGGGGCCTGTCCAAAAACACGACGCTGGGCTTGTCGGCTGATGGCTTCATGATCGATGGTGGCGACATTCCTGGCTACGACGATGGTGGCATCGGTGCCAACGGCCTGACCCTGCAGTTCAACTGGTACTTGTAGGATCCTGGGTTGAACCCACCTCCGAGGTGGGGCATGATGGGCTGGGAGTCCCAATACATGAAGCAACGACAAGCACATCACAGCATTATTCCCGCCACACAGCGGGCGAACCGGAGGGGTTGCAGACCTCTCCGGTTCCCGCGTTGTTGGTTGGGACTGCTGGTTTTGTTGCTGGTTTTGCAAGTGTTGTGCGCACCTGGTGTGCTTTTGGCCCAGACCGACACCCCGGTCACCGAGGGGATCCAGGAAGCCCGCATCCTGCGCCTGGTGGAAGTCCAACTGGTGGGCGCAACCAGAACTCCGCTCAGTACAGTTTATCGGTACCTGCCCTTGCGCCCCGGCCAGGCCATTGACCAGGCCGCCCTGGTCGACGGCGTGGCCGAACTGCGGGCCGGCGGCATCTTCAAGTCGGTGTCTTTTTTCACCCGACCGGGCGCCGAACGCGGCCAGCTGATTTTGGTTCTGGAAGTGGAAGAACTCGGTTTTGATTTTCGCTGGGCGGCCGGCAATACAAACCTGGACGGTTGGTATCTGTCGCCAGCGACGCTGGCTTATGACAATGCCTTCGGCAAAGGCGGCCGGCTGGATCTCCAGTGGCGGGTGGGTTTCCGCCACAACGGACTGTTGCTGCGCTACGGACAGCCAAAAGCCGGGAGCGGGCAGGACTATTGGGGCACACGCCTGAGCGCTATTGGGACCGACCGGCCCTACTATGCCGATGGCGTCGGGTTCAGTCACCGGATCGGCACGTACGGGCTGGCGGGTGTCTATGGGCGGCGCTTCAGTGAGCGGCGCCTGGTGGAGTTCGGCCTCAATTTCGAAGCCGTCCACGTTGATGACAAATCGGTGGCCAAGGGTTATTCGCCCGACGGTTCGATCGAATTCGAAGAAGAAATTTCCGGCGCAGACCTGCCGCCAGCGATTCTCGAGGCCGTGGGGCGGGAATTCCGCACCATCGCCCATGTGGACTGGCAACACGATACCCGGTCGTCCGAAAAGCGGGCCGGATCGCCCGTCAGTGGTGGCTGGGGCCGCCTCAAGGGCACTGTTGTTGGGCAGTCGGGCCGCAGTCACCTGGGCCTGCAGGCCGATGCGCGCCTTTTTCGCAACGCACCCGGCGGAGTATTCGCTGCCCGTTTCCGCGGCGCCTGGGTTGGCGAGCCCGCGGCCTTTTACGACCGCCTCTATCTCGGTGGCATGTATTCTGTGCGCGGTTTTGCGACGCATGCCCTGTCGACCCCCGGCGGCGATACCTGGTTGTGGTCGAGCTCTGTGGAATACCGCACCCGCATTCTGGGTGATACCAAGGGCACCAAGCTGGCCGGTGTGCTCTTTGTCGACGCCGGGGCCAGCGGCGCGTCCGACGCGACCGATCCCTACACCGGAACTGCCGTTGGTGCTGGCTACGGATTGCGCCTGCGCGTCTGGTGGTTGGATTGGATCGGCCTGGACGTGGGCTTCCCGGTAACGGATCGCCCCCTTGATCAACGCTTCCAGGTGACGGCTTCCATCGGGTGGTCATTCTGATGCGGCGCGCTGTCGCAATGCTCGGTGTGGCCTGCTGGTGCGCGGTGGTGCCAGTGCTGGCGGCCGACCTGGACGCCCGCCTGGTGCTGGCCACTCCTTCGCGGACAGGTGGCTTGGTGGTTTGCCGCTTGCAGACCAGTGGCCTGCCCGGGGCCAAACAACTGCAGTCCATGCGTTCGGGCCTGATTTCGGCGGTCGAGTTGCAGATGGCGCTGATCGGCGAAAATGACGAAATCCTGGCTGGCCGTTCGATCTCCCTGCGCATGGGGTTCGACCTCTGGGAAGAGGTTTTTTCGGTACGCGCTGATGGCCGCGAACGCCGCTTCAATTCGCTGTCCGATCTGCAGGCCTACCTGGCCGACTTGCAAGGCCTGCCGGTGGCCGCCGCGAGCCTGATCGATGCCGACAAACGTTACCGCTTGCAGGTGGGACTGGTGGTGCACTCCATCGCCCCGGATGAACAACGCCGCGTGGAAGACGTGATCGCCGGCGAGCAACGCCCACGCCGCGAAGGCCAGGACCAACAAGAAGCCTCGGTGAGCATGGGCCGCCTGATCCGCATGTTCTACAAGGGCGGCGGCGACGAGCAGGACGGCCAGGAGCTGGCCTCGGTCTGGTTTGTGGGAAAGGAGCTGCCCGATGAAACGCATTAGCACCCGTCTGGCGGTTTCGTTCCTGATCGTGGCCTTGTTGCCGACTTTGCCGCTGTCGTTGGTGGTGCGCAATCTGTTGGAGCGCCGGTTTGGTCCGGCGATCGCCAATCCTTTGGAAACCGCGATGGATGCGGGCCTGGCTGAGAGCCGGAATCATTTGCAGGAGTTGCAGGCGCGGCTGAGTTTTTTGGCGCCGGATATCGCGGGCAAGGTGGGCGACGAGGCTGCCGTTTTGGTTGACCCGATTGGTCGCACCCAGCCGGCCGATTCGCTGAGCAGTTATTTGGCGGCTCGGCCTGACCTGAGGTCTCGGGCCGCGGAATTGGGCGTGCCTGGGCCTGGCGAATCGGTGCCGGTGCAGCGGTTGGGCGACACCTTGGCGGCGTTGGTATTGCAGCCTGACCAGAAGGCCTTGGTGATCTTCCAACCACTGCCCACCGGCATGGTGCAAAGGGCGGGCGAGTTGACCGCGGGGGTGAGCCTGCTGCGGGTGGTGCGCGCCGAAGAAGGTCGCGTGATGCTCAGCTTCGTGGGCCCTTTCCTGCTGGTGTACGCCGTCTTGATTGTGGTGGCCTTGGTGGCTGGCCTCTTGTGGTCGCGCCAGATGGTGCGCCCGCTTGAAGTGCTCGTTGGCGCGACGCGTCGCGTGGCCCGGGGCGATCTCGATTTCCGCATGGAGCAGCAGGGCCCCGGCGAGGTGGGCGAACTGGTGCACAGCTTCGACGATATGGTTGGGCGCTTGGCCGAACAGCGGCGGGATCTGGCCCGGCTTGAAAGGGCGGCGGCCTGGCGGGGCATGGCCCGCACCCTGGCCCACGAAGTGAAAAACCCGCTGACCCCGATCCTGATGGCGGTGCACCAGGTGCGCGACAGCTATCCGGGCGACGACGAAAAATACCGGGCGCTGTTGGCCGAGGTGGCCGAGATCGTGGGCGAAGAGGTGGACAGCCTGCGCCGCCTGGTGCGCGAATTTGGCGATTTTGCGCGCTTGCCGAAACCGGAATTGAAATCAGATGACTTGGGGGTGTTGCTGCGCGATCTGGAACATTTGTACGGGCCGGAGCAACTGAAACTGCAGGGTGCGGTGAACGCAGGAACCGGCTGGTTTGACCACGACGCCCTGCGCCGGGCCCTGATCAACCTGATCGACAACGGCCTGGCAGCCTGCCGACAGGCTGAGGCCACTCCCCAATTGAAGGTTGTGGTCACGCCCGCCGAGCCGGGTGCGCGGTTGGCAATCAGCGACTGCGGCGTGGGCATCGCGCCGGAAAATCTGGTCCGCATCTTCGAACCCGATTTCACCACCAAATCCGACGGCATGGGCCTGGGCTTGGCCATCGTCGAGAACATCATCACCGGCCACGGCGGCCGCATTACGGTGGACAGCGAGCTCGGCCAGGGCACGACCTTCACCATCGACTTGCCCCTGACCGCAGTGGTCGCCGACGGGCAATCCTTGAAAGACGACGAAGAGGATGGCGAAGCATGACTCCCAGAGTATTGATCATAGACGACGAACGGAACATCCGGCGCACCTTCAAAATGGTGCTCGAGGCCGAAGGCATGGCGGTCGATGTGGCCGAAACCGGCGAAGAGGGCTTGGCCCAGTGCCGCGCCGAGCGTCCCGATGTGGTGGTGCTGGACGTGCGACTGCCGGGCATCGACGGCATTGAAGTGCTGCAACAACTGCAGAAAGAAGATGCCGAGCTGCCGGTGATCATGATCTCGGGCCACGGCACGATTGCCACCGCGGTGGAAGCCACCCGCCACGGCGCATTTGATTTCATGGAGAAGCCGCTGAGCAAGGAACGCCTGCTGGTGGCGATTCGTAACGCCATGGATGTGCGCAATCTGGGCCGCGAAGTGAAAGTGCTGCGGGCGAAGGTGAACCGCCGCCATCTGATGGTGGGCGAGTCACCGCCGGTTCAGAATATCCGCGATACGGTGGAACGGGTGGCGCCCACGGGCGCGCGCGTGCTGATCACCGGCGAAAGCGGCACCGGCAAGGAACTGGTGGCCCGGGCGGTGCATCAGGCCAGCGACCGCAGCGACAAGCCGTTTGTGAAAGTGAACTGCGCGGCGATTCCGGAAGAACTGATCGAAAGCGAATTGTTCGGGGCCGTGAAAGGCGCCTACACGGGCGCCACCCAGACCCGCGACGGCAAGTTTCTGCAGGCCAATGGCGGCACACTGTTTCTGGATGAAATCGGCGACATGTCGCTGAAGGCCCAGGCCAAGGTGCTGCGGGCGTTGCAGGAGGGTGAGATCGAACGGGTAGGCGGCAACAAAACCTACAACGTTGATGTGCGGGTGTTGGCGGCGACGAACAAGGACTTGCCGGCGGAATCTGCCGCCGGACGTTTTCGGGAAGATCTGTATTTCCGGTTGAACGTGGTGCCGGTGCATGTGCCGCCGTTGCGCGAACGCCGGGAAGACATCGCGCTGTTGGCCGAGCATTTTCTGGCCGGGTATCTGGACGAAAACGGGCTGCCGCAGCGGAGTTTTGAAGCCGACGCATTGCAGCTGTTGGGACGGTTGCCCTGGCCCGGAAATATTCGGGAACTGGGCAACGCGGTGGAGCGTCTGGCGATTTTGAGCCGCGGGGCCACCATCACGACGGCGGATTTGGCGGATTGTGGAATCGGGGCCGACGGTGGTGGCGCGCGGGGCGCAACCAGTTCGCCAGTTGGGGCGGCTGAAACCATGGACCTGACCGCAGTGCAGGCTGCTGGCGGCTTGGTGGCGGCGCGGCATCAATTTGAAAAAGGCCTAATTAAAGCGGCGCTGGATGAGACCGGGGGCAACGTCTCCGGGGCAGCCCGCCTCTTGGGCATCGACCGCACCAACCTGCACAAGAAAATCCAGGCTTATGGGTTGGGACCGGACCGCGAACCTGAACAAGGTGGTGGGTGATGCGGCCGATGATTCTTGTTGCGGTGGTGTGGCTGGGTTTGATGGCGCCGGTGATGACCTGGGCGGCCGATGCAGCGGACAGTGAGAGTGGGCCTCATCTGCGCAATTGGTACCTGGGGATTGAAGGCGTCAGTACGTGGAAAGACCGCTACGACGTGTTTGGCTTGCCCGAGCTTCCGTTCGGTGTGGTGGAAGAGCCGGGGCACGGCACCGGGCTGAGGTTTGGCCGCCGTTTTGGCGACCGATTCCTGTTGTCTGCCAAGGTGCTCTGGGCGAGTCATGAGGAACAGGGAAGCAACGAGACGATCACTGATGTGGAAGTATTGATCACCGGCACGGTTTTGTTTCGCGAACGCGATACGTTTCAGCCGTTTCTGCGGGGCGGAGTTGGTGGCGGGGGCGAATACCTCGACTTGGCGACGGACGGTGGGCATGTGTTCGCATTTGGGACCGCGGTGCTTGCCGGTGGTGGGTTGCAGGTCAGGCTGAGCAGCCGGTTCTCGTTGGAGTTGGCCGGGGTTGCCACGTTCAGCAATTTTCTGGAAATTAATGACAACTCGGACGGGGACCTGTGGCCGGAGGAAAGCTGGCAGGTGCGGGTTTCGAATTGGGGTTGGCGGACAAGTGCGGGAGTCGTGTTCTGGTTCTAGAACGATCGGTGCCTGAAACCCGACGGTGTTCCAATCACATCCGACCGATATCCATGGATCAGCCTGCGGTTGTCAGTTCATGGCAGCCGAATCAGTTGGCTGTTCGGATGATAATGCTGCCAGGAGAACCAATACTCGTTGGAAATCGCGAGAGCCTCCAGATCTGACCCGATTGGCCCACTGATGCGCTTGCCGGCAATACTCCAAACCGTGCCACTGTTTGGGTCGGAAAGGGCGCCACCGGCGTCGATGTTCAAGTCGATCGACGCTCCGGCAATGCGACTCTTGAAAGCGTTCACCGTATCACCCCGCGCGACAAATATCGCCTGCAACGCTTCGTTTTTGACGACCTTCTGCTTGATCAATTCACCCTTGATATACACGACCTGTTTCTCCACGGCCGGGTCGATAACGCCGACAACGTGAGTTCTGGCCGGAAAGGATCTGTCCCGATCTTCCGCTGCCAAGCCCGGGGTTGCTTCGCTGGCCATGATCTTTTTCCACACACCGGGGATGGGCAGTTGAAACTCGCGAAAATCATCCTCCACAACCCGGCAAACCTCCGGGATGGGTTCGAGTTGTTTGACGTCACCCCACGGGAGAATCTGAAAAGGAATGATGGTCAGAGTACGGGGATGCAACCGGCCAACCAGTGATTCGAGGGTGGCCTGCTGAAAGAAGGTTCGGGTACGCCTGTCTGCCACGACCATGTTCGCGTTGTTGAATGAAGCGACGAACAAGGGTCCGATATCAGTGACATCGAAGGGGATAATGCTGCGGCACATGGCGCAGTAGGTGAGCGAAACGATGTGGTTTCCGAAGTGGTCATTGACGATGTGGTGATGGACCACGTAGTCCAGGGGATACGCTCTCGATTCGCCACCATATTCGATGACGGCGACCTGCATGTCATCGGTAAGAGGAAGTTGGAGCGGGTCATCGGACATGGGCGGGAAATCGACGGCCGGGAATGCGGTCTCCTGGTGCATTCGGTAGGTCAGGATGACTGCCAGTCCCATCAGTCCCAGCGGGACAACGGCTGCCAGCGGAAATGAGCCGGCACCGGAGGCCTGCCACCCCACCCAGAGTACTGACCCTCCCAAAATCGACCAGACAATCGGCTTGCGGACAAAATAGTGGTAGTAGAGCCATTGCACTGGGAAGGCCTTCAGAAGGGCCATGTAGATCGCCGCGGTGCCTACAAGCAAGGCGATCAATGCCAGTATGTACAACAAGGCCATGGCGTTTCCCTTCATACGACTGGCGTGGATTTCGATGGTAAGGGCAGGACGATATTGTCCCACATCAACCGGCGTTCGGCAATCCTGGCGCCAGATCTTTGGGAAACCGTTCAGATCCGGGTGTGCTGAGACAAAAAAAAGGGCCGTCCATAACGGACGGCCCTTCTGGCGAAAACGAATCTACTGGCAAATCACATTGCGCAGATCCTGATCCCAACAGGCTTCGTGTCCTTCGTTGTAATCCGGAACCAACAGGCTTCCCGAGCCGGATGCGTTCCACTTGATGAAGCTGGTGCCGCCGCCGGCGCCGTCGGAAAACTCGATGCGGAAATTCGGGTCGTTGTCGATGAAGCGCAGGCGGTCGCTATCGCTATCGGCTTCACGGCTCACGAATTCCAGATAGCCAACGCCCCAGTTGATCTCGCCACTGATGGGGTAACCTTCGGTATCGAGGTCGCGGAAGCTCCAGCGGCCTTCGCTGGCGTCGCCATTGGTGGTGCCATCAAACCAGAGGATGCCTTCGCCAGCGCCACCAGGTGCCAGGCTCAGTTCCCACTGCACAACATCGCCGACGGGCAGTCCGCGCAGAATGATGCGGACCATGCCGTCACGGTGCTGCCAATCGTAGGTCCAGACCCACGAACCGTCGTCCTGGGCCACGGGCACCGTATGTACGGCAGCCGAAAAAGCGCTCACCGGTGCGGCGAGTACCAGATGGGCCATCACGTCGAGCAACGCGGTGCGCAGATAGGCGTTGATGAAGTTGTCGTATTCGCCGTCGGCCTTGTCCAGTTGGGGGGCATCGGCGAAGAAGCTGAAGTCGAAGGCCAACTGCTCGGCCACCGGCAGCACCGGAGGTTCGGGCACGGCAGTTTGGGTGGGGCTGATCTCGTTGTCAGAGCAGCCGCCAAGGCTGAGCGAAAAGAGAAGCATCAACGCGGCGATTGCGATAAAGCCGGTGCCGGTGCGGAGGTTGCGGAAGAAGAACATGTCGGGGCTCCTTGATTGAGGTCGTGCTTGCTGTCTTGTCGGCTATATCGCAAAGCCCATACCGCAGATCACGAAATTCAAAAAACCTCGTAAGCCATTTTTAATAAATAAATTACAGTGAAATCACCGCTTTCGGATCGACCCTCTTTCCTGTGCCTGCTCACCACAACCTGAGGTGAATCGGAACAATACCAGCGAAACCCAGTGTGACAATTCGCTACAGCCTGCGCTCACACCAAAGGTGATCTGGAACACCGCTTCAAAACGTTAATCGCATAAACAACAAAGACTTAGTGAAAAACACCCCCTTCCTTATCGTGGCACATCCGGTGCAGTAGTCCGTTCAACCCCGATTTGAACCATCTGCACAGGGAGCCAATACAATGTTCACGACCGTAGCTCGATTCTTTCAGGCCGGCGGACCCATGATGTGGGTCATCCTCACGGTGGCAGCGCTCGCCCTGGCGGTCATCGTCGAGCGCCTCACCTTCTATCTGCGCACCGCCGCCGACCAAGCCGACCAGTTGGGTGCAACGACTGTCCGCCAGATCAATGACAACGAGATTCCCGCCGCCCTGAATTCCCTCGGCGAAACCGGTGGACCAGCCCGCCGCCTGATGCGCCGCGCCACCGAGTCGGCCTGGGAAGGCCTGGCGGCCGCGGACATCCGGCAGTCCGTCGAAGAATTGGCCATGCGGGAAATGCCCCGCTATGGGCGGCGCCTCAACTATCTCGCCATGCTCGCCAACGTGGCTACTCTGGCCGGTCTGTTGGGCACGATCTTCGGCCTGCAGCAATCCTTCGGTTCGCTGGCGATTGCCGAAGCCGCTGACAAGTCGTCTGTCCTTGCGGCCGGCATCTCCCAAGCCATGAACACCACCGCCTTTGGCCTGATGGTCGCCATGCCCTGCCTGGCGGTGCACGCCCGTCTGACCAGCCTGGCTGAGCACCGCACTGAAGATTGCGACGCCGCCGTGGTCAAACTGCTCAACTTTTTCGACGCCCGCGAACGGCAATTCGTCAACCGCACCGCGCGCCGGACAGCGGTTTAGGAGCCGTCATGCAAACCTGCACCTCATCCCTCAGGGCCCGGCGCCCCTCGACCCTGGCCGGTGTGGCCGAACTGGACGTCACCCCGGTGATGAACATGTTCATCATCCTGATCCCTTTCCTGATCAGCATGACGGCCTTCACCCACCTGGCGGCCCACGAGTTCAGCCTGCCTGGCGACGAAGCCGGCGACCACGCCACCGAACGCAGCGACTTGCCCCTGACCGTTGCGGTCGGCACCGAGGGTATCCTCGTGGTGCAGGGCGATGTCGTGGTGGCCGAGTTTCCTCGCCGGTCCGCTGGCCTGGATCTCGCCGGGCTGACGGCCTTGCTGCAAACCCAGAATCCCGAACGCCTGGTCGTTGCGGTAGACGGCCCCGTGGTCACCGCCGAAGTGGTGGCCTGCCTGGACGCCTGCGCCGCTGCCGGCTGTGAAGATGTGGGCTTGGCGGCAGGCACGGGTGTCATCCTTTCCGGGGAGGAAAACCCATGAACGC
The DNA here is from genome assembly GCA_964562635.1 of uncultured Fibrobacteraceae bacterium. Classification (GTDB taxonomy): domain Bacteria; phylum Krumholzibacteriota; class Krumholzibacteriia; order LZORAL124-64-63; family LZORAL124-64-63; genus JAGRNP01. The sequence continues at coordinate 15,849 of CAZLUL010000016.1, forward strand.
CACCCGCAGTCTCATCAAGAGCAAGGTCGTGAGCGTCGCGCCAGCTCGTCTGCAACTGACCAGCCTGGTCGACATGATGGTCATCCTGGTTGTGTTCCTGCTCAAAAGCTTCTCGGTCGAGGGCCAGTTGGTGACTCCGGCGGCTGGCCTCGAGTTGCCGACCTCGACCAGCCAAACGCACCTGGAAGCCGGGCTCATGATCGAAGTCGGCTCCGAACGGGTGCGCATCGATGGCCGCGAGATACTGCCGACGGCCGACCTGACCAACGGCGACGATTTGGTCGAAGCCAAGCTGCTCGCCGCTCTGGGTGGCGCGCAAACCAGGCCCAAGGGCACTCCGGTTTTGGTGCAGGCTGACCGCGGTCTCGACTACGACCACCTAAGCCGCATCCTGCGCGCCTGTTCGGCCGCCGGTTGGACCGACGTGACCCTGGTTGTGCTGGAGGTCAAATCATGAGCCCGCTGTATCTGGCCACCGACATGCCGGCTTCAGCGGCCAACCCCATCATCCAGGCTGCCCATCAACGCGCTTTGGTCCGCTTCACCGCTGACGAAGACAGCCCGCAACGCGATCGCCTCGCCCTCAACCTGACCTTGGGCAGCGCCGCGCTGGTCATGGCCCTCGGTTTGATCCTGATGACGGCTCAGGTGCCGGCATTGCGCCAAATGGCCAACCCCGTGCGCAGGCAGGTTCGCCTGCGCCTGGACGCTGTGTCGATTCCGATTCAGGAAGAGCCGCAGGAACCGGTCGTTGCAGAACCTGAAGTCGATGAGATCCCGCGCCTGGAACCGCAGGCGATCCTGTCCGCCCCGGTTGACCGTCCTGCGGTTGAGTCCGAACAACCGGCGGCCGTTGCCCCGCAAACCACGGAACCCGCGCCGGCCGAACCGCCACGTCGGGTGTACGGCGTGCGCAAGGTCTACGCCAAGGGTCTCGGTGCCGGTGCGACAGGCACCGGTGGCCTGGTCACCAAACAGGGCAATACCCTCGGCGGCCAGCGCGATTCCCTGACCGCCACGGCGGCCGACCTGCAAGGTGAACTGGCGGCCCTGAGCACCATCGACCAAGCCCCCGAACCCTTGCACCGGGCCAAGCCCGACTACTCCCCCGACATGCGCCAGGCCCGGGCCGAAGGCGTCGTCTCAGCCTACCTGCTGGTCGACGCCGACGGTTCGGTCCAGGACGTCAAGATCACCGCGGACATCGGATGGGATTCGGCGCAGGTGGCCACGCAGGCCCTGCGGCGTTTCACATTCCGGCCCGCGATCAAAAATGGAGAACCGGTCGCAGTCTGGATTCTGCACCGCATACGTTTTGAATTTCAGGAGTAAATGATCATGAAACGCTGTCTCTGGATTCTATTGGTGATCTTGACCGCCGGCACGGGCTGGGCTCAAGACAACCCGGGGTCGGATGCACCAGTGGAACCGGCCGCGCCCGATGTCGAGCCCACCTTGCTGCACTTCGCTGAAGCCGAATACCCACCGGCCGCCCTGAGGGCCGGACGCGAAGGCACCGTCCTGCTGGAAATGCTCATCACGGCGGCGGGCGTTGTTGACTCTGTCTTTGTCGCCGAAGGCCTGGCCGCAGACCTCGACGCTGCCGCGGTCGAAGCCGCCGCCGGTTGCCTGTTCACGCCCGCCTCGGTTGCTGGGGAGCCAGTGCCCGTCTATGTGCAGTTCGCCTACACCTTTTCGGTAGCCGAACAGGCTCAGGCCATCGACCCGCGGGTGAACCTGCGTGGCAAGGTGGTGGAGATGGGCACGCGCCAGTCGGTGCCCGGCGCGATGATCGTGGTGGCCTTCAGTGCCCCTGACACCGCGGCCCTGACGATGCCCTGGTCGGCGTATCTGACTCGTTTGGGCGAGTTTCCCGGTCAGTTTCAGGAAGAAGGCCGCCTGGTCACCTTTGCCGATTCGACTGGCCACTTCGCCTTCCATTCCCTGCCTTCAGGCGAGGTCGAACTGACCTTCCCCAATGCCGGGTATGCCCCGCTGAAAACCACAGAAACGGTGCAGGCTGGCGAGTTGATCGACGCCACTTTCCATCTGCAACGCACCCAATACAACGAATTCGAAATCGTAGTTTATGGCCGCGGGCCCGAAAAAGAAGTGACCCGCCAATCCCTGTCGGCTTTCGAAGTCGAACGTCTGCCCGGCTTCGGTGGCGACGTGGTCAAATCCCTGCAGGCTTTGCCTGGCGTGGCACGGCCTACGATGAGTGACCCGAGCGCCGTGGTGGTGCGAGGCAGCGGCAACTACGATACCCGCTTCCTGCTCGACGGCGTGGACATCCCGTTGCTGTTCCACTTTGGTGGCGTCAAGTCGACTTACAATTCGCTCAGCCTCGGTAGTGTCGACTTGTATCCCGGCGGCTTCGGCACCCGCTACGGCGGCAGCATCGGTGGTGTGGTCGAATTGCGCGGCCGCCCAGCCCATACCGACCGCTGGCGCACGGTCCTGGACGCCAGCCTGTTGGACGTCAGCTTCCACACAGAGGGCCCGCTGGGCAACGGCTTTGCCCTGACGCTCAGCGCCCGCCGCAGTGTCATCGGCGAGCTGGCCAGTTTCGCGCTCAAGGACAACGACGAAGTCAATTTGTCGGTGGCGCCCTACTACTGGGACACCCAGGCTCGCCTGGATTGGGACAACGGCGGCAACCACCGGCTCTTCCTGACCTACTTCTCGGCCAACGACCGTCTGCAGATGATTTTTCCCGAAGATGCTTCGGGCAGCCCGGAGGTGAACGAAGCCACAGACGAAGTCGAACTGGACCTGGCCTTCAACCGCTTCATCTTCGGCTATGACGCCGATTTGTCCGACCGGGTGCACAACGAACTGCGCCTATCGGCGGGCCGGAACCGGGAGACGGGCCACATCCTGGGCGAATTCCGTTTTGAGGGCAAGGGGCCGGTCTACGGCTTGCGGGATGATCTGGCGGTCACCTGGCGGCCGGGCCTGGTTTCGCATGTGGGCGCCGACCTGCTCTACTCGCCCTACAGCTACGAGGTCGAGATCAACGGATACGCCGCTTCGAAACTGGAAGCGAAGAAATTTTCCGATCTGGGCACCTACGTCAATTTCGAATGGCGGCCGGTGCCGAACCTGCTGATCACGCCGGGCGTGCGCTACGATTATTACGAGCACCTGAACGAGGGCCTGGCCAGCGTGCGGGCTTCGGCTCGGTGGGACTACCGCGGCAACAGGACCCTGACCGCGTCAGCCGGTACTTACAACCAGGCGCCGCAGCCTATCGGACAGGCCACTGATGCGATCTATGGCAACCCTGATCTGCCGCCAACTACGGCTCGCCACCTGACCCTGGGCCACGAGTGGCGGTTGGGCGATCGCCTGTCCCTGAAGGTCGAGGGGTACCACAATACCCAGGACCAGGTGCCGGCTTTCGCCGATACCAACGACGTGAACTTCCTGCCGGACGCCGAGGCCCGCATGTACGGCCTGGAATTCATGCTGCGCCATGAGTCTGATGGCGGATTCTTTGGCTGGCTGGCCTACAGCGTCGGGCGCTCCGAACGGCGCTTCGCTCGCGATCCGGGCAACGGCACCGATTGGGACTCTTCGCAATGGTATCTGCACAACATGGATCAGACCCATCACATCGAAGCGGTGGGCTCGTGGCAACTGGGCCGCAACTGGTCCTTTGGCTCGAGGATGCAGTACGTGACCGGTGTGCCGATGACGCCCAACCTCAGTTTCACCGAGGGCCAATCCGAATACGATGCCGACACCGGCAGCTACGCCGAGGTCGAAGGCGATTACAACTCAGACCGCGTCGCGCCCTATTTCCGGATGGACCTGCGGGTGGACAAGAAGTTCATCAAACGCAACTCCATCTGGTCGGTTTATCTGGATCTGCAGAACGCCAACGCCTTGGTCTACAACAGCCCCGAGGGCTACACCTACAACTACGACTACTCCAAACGCACCTCCTACGGCTGGATATTTGTCCCGGCCCTGGGCGTGCAGGTGGAATTCTAGGAGGCCATGATGAAGTACCTACGACTGACCCTGTTGCTGGCGGCTCTGGCGCTGACCGGCTGTAACGAAGGCTTTCCCGACGAAGAAATGCACTTCGGACTTGACCAGAAAATCAGGCCTTACGCTGTGGCCTTCGAACCGGCCGAAGCGGCGCCAGGCGAAACGGTGCAGGTGACGCTGTTGGCCCGCGCCCCACAACCGGATGAACTGGATATCATGTGGAAGGTGGCCCTGGACTACGACCTGGGCCTGTACGAAACCGGAGAAACCGAACGCAACTATCGCTACCTGACGACAGACCTGCCGGTTGCCGATGCCGATGGCTTCGTGAGCCAGACTTTCTCCTGGGTGGTGCCCGACTCGGCGCTGCTGTACACGTCAGCTTTGCCCGAAGTGCTGACCGATCCGACGATGGTGTTTTTAGCCAGCGAATTGATCGGTCCGGCGGCTGGTTCGCCACCGACCCGCAGCGCGGTTGACGCTTGGCTGAAGGCGCTGACGCCCGCAGACCTGGCCGCCATGAGTGACCTGGAGCGCGAAGGGACCTGGGCCTTGAGCGACCGCTTTGCCTGCCAGGTGCGGTTTCGGGCGACCCTGCAAACCGATCAGGTGGTCGATGTGACCCGCAACCTGACCATCCGGCACACCGGACGCCTGGGTGGGCCGAACACCAACCACAACACCGAGATTCTGGGCTTGGCCGTGGCTGCGGTGGAAAAATATGATGCCAAAAAGAGCGACCTCGATGACCCGAGCATCAAAAAGACCTGGTACGAAATCATCGACGAGAATGGCGTGCGGGTCGCAGACCAGGTGCAGGTGCCGCTGAACAGCGAATGGACTTATTACCTGACCACGAGTTTCCGCTCCGAGCAGTACACGTCGCCTTTTGATCCTGACCAGTTGGTGCCGGAACTGGCCGACTACAGGTGGCACTATTACCGGCCGTCCGATCCGACGGCGGCCCACCAGTTCTTCGTGGCCGAAGACGGTACCGAGGCGGAAATGTGGAATCTCGGCCGGCGCGCCCGCATCATGCCCGATGGCGTGGGGTCACTCTTCCGGGTGGTCGTCACCGCGCGGGACGAACGTGCGGATTGGGTGCAGTACCACGCGGCCCCGGGCACCGGTGTTGCCGAGGCCATTGTCGAGTTCGTGGCGCCTTAGGTGGCTGGGAACCGGGCACTTGCCCTCATTTCTCAATCCCACGAACCGGTGACCCCGGCCGTCGGGCCATTGGCCTCAAACGTCTTTTTGAAGAGAAGTTGGGAGCTATTTTGGAGGCAAAGACGTTAGCGCCTGCTGGACGGCAACGACTTGCGCATGGTCGCCGTCGTAGACGTCCCGAAAGATGTCGGCGGCTTCCTGCAGATCGCTTCGGGCTTCAGCCACACGGTCCAGTTCGGCGAATATCTGGCCACGCAAAAAAACCGAGTCGGCAAAACGGACCCGGTAAGTGGGCAGGTGCGGCCTGTGGGTGGTGATCGACTGCTCGAGCAGGGCGAGGGCTTGTTCCGGATCTCCCAGTGCGCGTGCGGCCTGGGCGCGGCGGGCCAGGGCAATGGCCACGGCCGGGTTGTCGGTTCCGAAAACCTCGACAAAAATGTTGTATCCCTCAAAAAAATGGGCCGCGGCCAAGGCCGGTTCGCCCTGGTTCAAGCGAGCCAGCCCCAGATTGATGATCGCCGCACCAACGTAAAAATGTTTGGTGCCAAAGGCCTCCCTCTGGATCATCACGGCCTCTTCCAGAAGAGGCACCGCTTCATCGGCCCGGTCCATCTTGACCAACAGGTTGCCCAGGTTGATCAACGAAACGCCGATATCGACCCGGTTGTGCTTCAGTTTGCGCCGGAATTCCAGGGCCCGGCGGTGGAGTGTCTCCGCCCTGGATTTCTGTCCCAACTCGTCGACCACCAGGGCCCAGTTGTTGTACAAAGCCGCATAGTGGGGATGATGGGCCGGCAGAGTCTGGAGATAGGCCTGTTCAGCCAGACCGTAGGTGGAGTCTGCCTCGGCGAGGCGCCCGACATTCTTCAAGGCCACGGCGAAATTGTTGTAGTAGCGACCCAAGTCGTCGGTGGCCACCGTGGTTGCCGCAGGCTCCAGAGACCGGGCTTCTTCGAATATGGCCACGGCTTCGACGTATTGCATTTGTTCGCAACGCAACCTGGCCAACGCTCGCAGCGGCATCGAGACCCACGTCGGGTCCGCTGAGTCCTGATCGCGCCGGGCTTCCAGGCAGGCTTGAAGCTGTTCTTCGGCTTCTTCGTGCTGCCCGGCTTCGAGCAGGGAGACTCCCAAAGCCAATCGCGTATTGGTCGCGTCCTGGCTTTGGCTGCCTGAAATCTGGATCTGGTTTTCCAGGCTGGCCCGGTACAGGGCGGTGGCCTGGTCAAATTCACCGAGATTGAAGAATACGTCGGCCATGACATATTGCAGTTGGGCCTGAAGGGCCGGTTGGTCCGCCAAGCCGGCAATTTCGGTTGCTCCCTGTTCCAATACTTCCCGTGCCGTTACGTCTGCTCCCTTATTGGTGACCGGATCAGACGATTCAAAAAGGCCCACCAGAAAATCTGTCACGGCGGCCGAGTGAGCGGCTTCAAGCCGGGCCACATCCCGTTCGGTCGCGGCGATGCGGGCCTGCCAGAGCGTGGCCGTCACGCCGATCGTGATGAGGGCTGCGACCAAGGCCAGGGCGACAGTCGCGCCCCGGTTGCGATCAACCAACTTGCCGAAACGGTACCACGGTGTCGGTGGTGTGGCTCGGACCGGCAAGCGGGCCTGATAGCGCCGGAGATCTTCCGCCAATTCGTCGGCCGTGCCATAGCGATCACTGGGGTTTTCGGCCGTCGCCCGCGCCAGGATGTTGCCCAAATCTCCTTGCAAGAGCCTGGTCCACGGTTGAGGTCCGTCGATCAGGTCACGCAGCAAAACCCCCAGGCTGTACACATCGCTGGCTGTACTCAGCAGTTCGCCACTCAGTTGCTCAGGTGAGGCGTAACCGGGGGTGTACATCTTGAGACGCAACTCCGGATCGGCGCCCTCTTTCTCGTTTTCCACCCAGCGCGCGAGGCCAAAATCGAGCAATTTGAGATCACCCTCGGCCGTCACCAGGATGTTCGAGGGTTTCAAGTCGCAGTGCAGCACCATGCGCCGATGGGCGGCGGCCACCACCGAGCAGACTTCAACAAAAAGATCGAGCCGCTCGGTCAGGCCGGCCTGTTCGCAATGTTCCAGCAGGGTGCGCCCCACGACCTTTTCCATGACGATATACGGATGGCCTTCGGCGTCCAGCCCACCATCGAAGAGGCTGGCGATACCGGGGTGGTCGAGCCGGGCCAAAAATTGCCGTTCGGCCAAAAAATGTGCCCTGAGGGGGTGATCAGCCGAGATGGCCAACATCAGTTTGATGGCGACCTCGGCGTCGTATTGGCCATCCGAGCGCCGAGCGCCATAGACCACGCCCATGCCACCTTCGCCCAAAATTTCGGTTAATTCGTAGGGCCCCAGATTTTGCCCCAGGCGGGATTCGGGCTGCCAACTTTCGGCTGATTGGGAAATGAGGGAGGCTGCGGTCTCGCCGGCTGATTTCTCCATGAAGCCACTGCTGCGTTCGGCCTCGTCCAGGAATTTGCGCACCTCGATGGCCAGTTGATCGTCCCCGGCGCACAATTTTTTGATCGCCGCGGCCCGTTCCGTATCAGGCAGGTCCATGACCGCATCAAGCACGGCATTGATTCGGCGCCAGTGGTCCGGGCTCCAGGAATTCATCTTCACGCCGGGTCAGCCTTTCCGGCATCTTCACCCAGCATTCCGTGCAGGATCGTGCGGGCCTTGATCCAGTACCGGCGCACGGTGCGGTCCGAAACCTGCAATGCCAGTGCCGTTTCTTCTTCGGTCAAGCCGGCAAAAAAGCGGCATTCCACCACCTGGGCCAATTGCTCATCCAACTGGGCCAGCTGAACCAGGGCACTGTCTACTGCGAGCAACTCATCGGCCTGGGCATTGATGACCGCGTAGTGGTCGCGCATGGTGACCTGCACCTGCTGGCCACCGCGTTTGGCGGCCTGGTTGTGGCGGGCCATGTCGATCAGGATGTTGTGCATCACTCGCGCGTAGACCGCCAGAAAATGTCCCCGATCGTTCCAGGCCAGTTGGGTCTGATCCACCAGTTTGAGATAGGCCTCATGCACCAGCCCGGAAGTGTGCAACGTGACCATGTTGCCGCGTATCCGCAACTGGCGCCGGGCCAGCATCCGCAGGTCGTCGTACAGGACGACCACCAGCTCTTCAAAGGCCGACTTGTCGCCAGATTCGATATCAAGCAGGAGTCGGGTAACCTGGGGTTGGGTAGGCACGGATGAATTTCCTCAGAATGGCGGATTTGATAGGACTTGATTCATGATACTCGATTTGCAGGGGTGTGAGCAAGCTCGGCAAATAGAAGAGGACCTTTCCCACATCTGTGGTACTGGAAAATGACAGCACGCTGCGCCGGTTCACGTTGGCGAAGGCTTCGGAGTCGTCGTCGGTCTATTCAAGCTGGAGTGGAACACCCGAAACCCGTTGGCCGGCACTTGACAGCACGCCCCGCGGAGGCCATTACTGACCGTATGCAATCCGACACCGCCCGACATCTGACCGAAAGGACCTCCCCGTGAGCACCGACCGCACCCTCAAGGGCAAAACCCTCTTCGTCAGCGGCGCCAGCCGCGGCATCGGCAAGGCCATCGCCCTGCGCGCGGCCCGGGACGGCGCCAACATCATCATCGCCGCCAAGACCACCACCGAGCATCCCAAACTGCCGGGCACTATCGACTCTGCGGCAGCCGAGATCGAAGCGGCTGGCGGCAAGGCCTTTGCCGTCAAGACCGACATCCGTTTTGAAGAGCAGGTTGTGGAAGCCTTCGCCAAGGGCGTCGAACACTTCGGCGGCCTCGATATCGTGGTCAACAACGCCAGCGCCATCAGCCTGACCGGGCTCGAAGCCACGAGCATGAAGATGTACGACCGCATGTACGACGTGAACGCGCGCGGCAGTTATGTTGTGACCAAGTCGGCCATGCCGCACCTGCTCAAGGCCGACAACCCTCATGTCTTGAACCTGAGCCCGCCATTGAACATGGATCCCAAGTGGTTCGCCGAATTTTCCGCCTACACGCTCAGCAAGTACGCCATGAGTGTCTGGGTTTTGGGCATGAGCCAGGAATTCAAGGAACGCGGCGTGGCCTTCAACGCCCTGTGGCCGCGCACAGCGGTGGCGACCGCGGCGGTGCGCAATCTGTTGGGCGGCGAAAGCGTCATCAACGCCAGTCGTCAGCCCGAAATCGTGGGCAACGCGGCCTGGGCCATCCTGACCCGCGAAGCTGGCCAGTGCACCGGGAATTTCTTTATAGACGAAGAGGTTCTGACCGAAGAAGGGGAAACGGATTTTGAAAAGTACGCGGTCAAGCCAGGCACACCGCTGTTCACGGACTTCTTCCTCGATTGATCAGCCTTCGATTGACCAGACGGGGAACCGCCACAACCAGGAACCTAAAAGGGAAGCGCGATGAATAAGACGAAGATCATCTGCACCATTGGCCCGGCCAGCCGGGACCCCAAGATATTGGAAAAATTGATGGAATCCGGCATGAACGTCTGCCGTCTCAATTTTTCCCACGGCACCCACGAGGAACACGCCGAGCTGATCCGCGACATCCGGAAAGTCTCGAAGAAACTCGGTTTGCCGGTGGCCATTCTGCAGGATCTGGCGGGTCCGAAAATCCGCACCAGCAAGCTGGAGGACAAGGAGTTCGTGACCCTGAAAGAAGGCGCCGTATTCACGCTGACCAACCGCGACGTGCCGGGTAACGATCAGGAGGTGGGCCTGACCTACGCCGAACTGCCCCACAATGTGCGCTCGGGCGATGCTATCCTGTTGGCCGACGGTGCCATGGAGTTGAAGGTGATCTCGACCAGTGAGACCGACGTCAAGTGCACGGTCGTCACTGGCGGCCCCCTGGGGTCCAACAAGGGTATCAATCTGCCCTCTCGTTCGATCAACGCGCCTATTCTCAGCGACAAGGACAAGGCCGACCTGCAGTTTGGCCTGGAGCAGGGCGTCGACTTCATCGCCCTCAGTTTTGTGCGCACGGCCCATGATATCAAGACGGTCAAACGGCGCATCGCCAAGGCCAAACAGGATACGCCGCTGATCGCCAAGATCGAAAAATTCGAGGCCCTCGACAACATCGACGAGATCATCGCCGAGGCCGATGGCATCATGGTTGCCCGCGGTGATCTGGGCGTGGAAATCCCCCTGGAATCGGTGCCCCGGGCGCAGAAGATGCTCATCCGCAAAACCAACGAAGCGGCCAAGCCGGTCATCACAGCCACCCAGATGTTGCGTTCGATGGTGGAAAACCCGCGCCCGACCCGGGCCGAGGTCACCGATGTGGCCAACGCCATCTACGACGGCACCGATGCGATCATGTTGTCCGAAGAAACAGCCATGGGCGCCTATCCGATCGAGGCCGTCCAGGTCATGGCCAGCGTCGCAGCCGATACCGAAACCAATTTTGACTATGATGGCTGGAAATACCGTTTCCCCGAGGACCGCAAGCTCAGCTTCAAACGCGCGGTGGCCCACAGTGCCGTGGCCATGGCCAAGGACATCGACGCGGCGGCCATCATCACCTGCACCAAAAGTGGCGGCACGACCAAACTGGTGGCGCGTTACCGCCCACGTCAGGCCCTGCTGACAATGACGCCGGTCTGGCAGACGGCCTTGCGCATGGCCCTGACTTTTGGCGCCATCCCGGTGGTGATCGACATGAGTGATAGCGCGGAGGGGTTGGAAAGACTGGCCATCTCCGAGGCCCTGCAAGGCGGATACGTGAAGCCCGGTCAGCCGGTGGTGATCACCGCGGGCCTGCCCTTCAACGTCGAAGGCACCACAAATCTGATCAAGGTGGCGACAGCCGAATGGTCGTAGATAGCGCGGCCACGCAGACTACCGAATGACGACAAACCTGCCCCGGAACGGCTCGAACCGCGAGTCGTTCGACTCCACGACAAACAGGTAGATCCCACTGACGACTTCCTGCCCATTGCGGGAAATCAGATCCCACGAAACAGCACCGCTGCCAGCCAGGCCATCGTGTACCACGGTCTGGACCAGGTCGCCGCTGGCGGTGTAGATCTTCACCAGGTTGTAGGATTCCGGCAGGTTGTTGAACATGATCCGCTCGCCGGTGGGGCTGTCGGGCGAGGCCGGCTGTTTCTGGAATTCGGCCAGCGATTCGCGGGTGGCCGGATTGGGATAGACATAGATGTTGGCCCCATTGGTGGCGCGCTGTTCGGCCGTCTGGGGCAGGGGCGCCGGTGTCACGAATTTCTGGTTGTTGCCCGGATCACTTTGCACTCCGTAGCCGGCGATTTGATAGCGGGCGCCATCGGGCTCCAGCAGGTGATCACTGGCCACGACCGAATAGAATGTCTGGAAGCCATTGGGCACATTGTGATCAACATAGTGGTAGTAGGAAAGCGGGCGTTTGGCCACGACCCGGTCGGGAAGCGGCGAAGGCTGGCGTGCGGTGGTGTCAAAAAACGTGTCCAGCACGGCCGGCGCGTATTCCCAGGGCATGAAGGGTTCCATGCCGGGAATGACCGCACCGCGGGAGTCGCGCAGGGGTGGCCGGGACAGGATCCGATTGTTGACATCAGCGTCCACGAATTCCTGCATGACTTCGGCCAGGCCCTCGAACTGCGGGTCGGACAGGCTGACCGGTACGTAGCGCGCCACCTCCAGGCCGGTATTGCGGCCGAGGGTGAGCTCAATTTCCGAGTCGGACACGCCGGGTGGGATGTGGTTGACCAGGTCGTATTCCTTGACCATGGCCCACAGGCGGGCTTCGGGCCCGATGGTGTCCGAAGTGCCTTCAGGCCGGATCCAGTTGGCTACGCGCCAGACACGGTACGATTCGAAATCCCGCACGCCGGTGTCCGGGTCGACGTCGTATTCGCTGATGTCGTCCCAGAACACTTCCACCGAGTTGTCGCCGCCAACGAGACGGAAATTAGGCGCGGCCGGCGGATTTTCGCCCGGAAAAATCCAGGGAATGTGGGTTTCGCGGCCGAAGGTGCCGGTCCGGTATCGGCTGCCCTGTGAAATCCAGTAGAGGCCGTTGGCGATCGTGCATTTCTGGCCCATGATGCGGAAACACTCTTCGCAATTGTCGCCGTTGACGTAGATACAGAGCCGGCCATCAAAGGTCGGGAACATCGCGTTCTTGTTGATGATCTCCGCGCCAAAAACCGGGTCCGGGCCGGTGCACTCTTCGTCCATGAAACCGATGCGGTAGTCAAACAGACGTTCGGAGCCGTCGGGGTATTTGGGATAATCGCCGATGCAGACCAGTCGTTCGTTGCCGCCCTGGCCCGTCGTCCAGTTGTTGTCCATGTCCACATAGGTGCCCCGGTGGATGATCGAAGCCTTCAGCGCGTTCTGCAGCATATCGGCCATGCCGTTGCCGATGATCATGGCCACCTGATAGGAGATCTTCCGGCCGGGCGGCAGGTTGCCGAAGGGGCCGCTGGCCATCAGGTATTTCAGGTCGCCCGGCTGGTCAACGCGCCGGTCACGGTCGATCTGGTTCTTGGTCATCAGGCCGTAGCGTTCGTCATCAGACAGCGGTTCGCCATTCTGGATCGTGAGGGCGTTGGTGGCAAAAATCTGGAAGCTGTTCACACCCACCAGGTTGGGCGCATAAAATTTCACGGCATCGGTGTCGTGCCCCAGCAGCATGGTGCCAAAGACGCCAGGCAGCGGATCGACCGGTGCGGCGTCTTTCATCCAGCCAATTTCCATGCGGTGAAACAGGCCATCGGCACCGCGCACGGCGCCTTTGTAGAACCCGGCCAGGTCATCGGGTGCCGAGCCGCCATCGCCGCGCCGCTGGATATCGCAATCGACATACATGCCCAGATAAACATCCTGGACCGGCTGATAGCCGACGTTGGAAATCTCGTAGTCGAAAATGACGATGTCTTCGAATTCGTCCTGAAAGAAGGTGGCGGCCCGCTGAACGATGGCCACTCCGAGCGGATTGTGATCCGGATACAGTTCGCTGACCAGGCCGGTATTGTCGTACATGGTGCAGGTCATCATTTGCGAAGCGATCTGGCCAAAATCCTCGTCGATCTGGCCGTCGCCGTCGTCGTCAAAACCGTTGAGAAAATCTTCGTCGATGCGGCCGTCACCGTCGTCGTCGGCGCGGGAATCTGGCAGGCGGCGGCCGGTGATGCGGTCGTTCCGGGTGGGCCGCATGACCACGCCTTCGCGCGATTCGTAGATCGTAGCGGTGATGTCGTCGCCGGGGCGCATTTCCCGCTCGGGCTGCCCCGTGGTCACAGATAACTGGCCGGCGACATTGCCACCGATCCACAGCCCGGCTCCCCACAGGTACTCGCGTCCGGACCCGCCGGGCCACTGGCCGCTGGGCGCATTGCTGTAGGGAAAGGTCTGGGTATACTGGGAACCGATCAGGCCATGATTGGTGATGTTGATATGCAATTCGCCCATATCCAGCACATACGAACCGTCGAGCACATGAATGCCGTCGGGCCGGATGGTCTCATCGCGGCGCAGTTCGGTGCGGGGCTCGGCCTGGGAAGTGGTTGGCAACAGGGCGCAAAAAAGCGCCAGGACCATGGCGGGCCTGAAGTTGCACAACGATACAAAGCCCGAATTTGAACGGGGGCGCACTGTCATGATACCTGGTCTTCGGCCCTTAAGAGCGAGAGAGGGCGGGCCTTGTCACGACATGACCGGTGAGCGCCGGGCACGGCGGGACGCTGCAAATGTTGGGGGACAGCTGTCGAGGGAGCAGTATCCGCGTGGAAAAATAGGAGTTTGGCCAGTCCTGAGCAAGGCGCACAAGTTTTGGCCGGACAGCCTATTGGGAATCCTGGTCCTCTGCGACCGGCGTGGGCAACTCGGGTTGCCTGCCAGGCGGCAGCACATCCTGAAATACGTCGCCGTAGATTTCCCAGATTGTCACGAAAAGGGCCGCCACGATGGGCCCGATGATCAACCCGAGGGCACCGAACATTAGAATTCCGCCCATAGTCGCCAAAAGAATCAACAAATCGGGCAACTCAGTGTCTTTGCCCACCATACGGGGCCGCAGGAAGTTGTCCACGCTGCCGACGACCAGGCCACAGAATACGGCCAGGAAGATGCCTTTGGCCAGATGACCCCCGGCGATGAGGATCACCGCAGCCGGCAACCACACCAGGGCGGTGCCGATGCCCGGTATGATGGACAAGACCATCATGATGGCGCCCCAAAAAACGGCGCTCGGGACCCCCACGGCCGCAAACGCGATCCCGGCCAGGCCGCCCTGCAGGGCGCCGATGGCCGCGGTGCCCTTGAGCGTGGCCCGGGTCACGGAGCTGAATTTCTCCAAAAGTCGCCGCTCTTCATGGTCTTCGAGGGGCAGGTAGTAGAGTATCAGGTCCACCAGTTTGTGCCCGTCGATGAGGAAGAAGTACATGCTGTACAACATGATCATGAGCATGAAGAGGAACTGCACCGTGCCGGTCGTGGCGGCCGACAGGCTGTTGATCAGGAATTTCGAAAACAGGCCCACCATCTCGCCGGCCTTGGTCAGGATAACGCCCTGGTAGGGGGCGACCCGGTCGTAGAAGGGCTGGTTCTGCAGCCAAACCATGATCTGATCGGGGTTGGTGAGCTTGTCCTGCACCCAGGGCGTGGCCGCGTTGCCGACCTTGATGGCCTCACCGGTGACGATGCCCAGCAGCAGGCCCAGCGGCAGGATGATCACCAGTACGATGAGCAGCAGGGTGACGATGGAGGCTGCGGGCGCCCGTCCGCCGAATCTGCTGAGTAGCCGCTTGTAAAGCGGTTGTGTCAGCGACGAGAAGATGCCCGCCAGCAGCACCGCCATCAGGAAGGCCTTGATCATCGAAAAGAAAACGACCGTGATGATGGCCAGCAGCATCAGCAGGACACTTTTGCTGGCAAGGGAGGTGTTCATGAGGCGGCACTTTCGCTGAAAAATGGTGGCCGGGGCGCCTGATCATTCCGATGTCATCTTGAAGACCATGTTAAATGACTGGTCACCGCGCCGTCTCCTGCTATTTTGGGGGGCGAGAAATCGCTTTTTCCGCCAACCCAACCAAGGAGGGCCCTCATGGCCGACCTGAAAGCCGTATTCGAAACCGCCAAGGGCAACATCAACGTGACCCTGTTCGCCGACCAGGCCCCCATGACGGTGGCCAACTTCGTGAATCTGTCCCAGCGGGGCTATTACGATGGCTTGAACTTCCACCGTGTCATCGACGAATTCATGATCCAGGGCGGCTGCCCCCAGGGCACCGGCACCGGTGGCCCGGGTTACCAGTTTGGCGACGAGTGCTGCGCCGAGTTGAAGCACGACGTGCCCGGCGTGCTGTCGATGGCCAACGCCGGCCCCGGCACCAACGGCAGCCAGTTTTTCATCACCCACGGGGCGACCCCCTGGCTCGACGGCAAGCACACGGTTTTCGGCAAAATCGAGGGCCCGGCCGACCAG
>CAZLUL010000017.1:0-30943 GCA_964562635.1 uncultured Fibrobacteraceae bacterium
ATCAAGTCCCAGCTGTGGAACGACTGGTACGGGGAAATCGATCTCGATTTCGCCGAGGAAGCCAGCGCCATCAAAGACGCCTATATCAGCTACCGTGGTATCTTCGGCGGCAACGGTCGCGTGCGTGTGGGTAACTTCCGTCAGCCCAACGGCCTCGAAGAAGCCACCACCAGCCGCAACCTGATGTTCATGGAACGCAGCCAGGGCACCGAGCCTTTCGTGGTTGGCCGTCGCATGGGTATCGAATTGACCGGATGGCAGCCCCAGTACCGCTGGTCGGTCTCCATGTTCGGTGCTGATGTCGATGAGTATGTGAAGGAAGCCAACGAGCAGATCAACTTCGCCGCCCGTCTCAACTGGGCTCCGATCCAGACCGACGAGAGCACCTTGTTGATCGGTGTCTCCGGCACCATGCAGAAGCCCACCTTCGTCGGTGAATTTGAAGGCGACAAGGATCCCTCCAAAGTCAAATTCAACACCCGTCCTGAGTCCAACGTGTCGGACACCAAGTTCGCGTACGCTGGCATGAAGAACGTCGATAAGTACAATGTTTTTGGAGGCGAACTCGCCTACGTGAACAAGCGTTTCATGTTCCAGGGTGAGTACATCGGCACCAGCGTTTCGCGTTTAGAGGACCTTGAGAGCCTGAGCCACAGTGGCGCCTACGCCTTTGTGAGCTTCTTCCTGACCGACGACACCCGTCGTTACGACTACAAGGACGCCGAGTTCGCGCGCGTTGTTCCCAATAGCGAGAAGGGCGCCTGGGAAGTGGCGGCTCGTTTCTCGACCGTCGACCTGAACGACGAAACGCTGGATGATCCGACTGACGATCCCCTCGAGAAAAATAACCGGGGCGGCGGCTCGAAGTCGTTCACCCTCGGCGTGAACTACTATCCCAACCCGAATGTGAAGCTGATGCTGAACTACGGCAGCGTCAACAACGACGAATATGCCACGGGCAAGGACGGGCAGTTCACCGGTGACTACGACTTCAGCTACCTGCAGATGCGTTTCCAGACCGCCTTCTAGGACGGCCTGGATTCTATCGGTCGGGGCCGCTGGGCGGCCCCGACCACCATCCCGCGAAAGAGAGGGCCATCATGGCCAAGGAAGAACTGAAAATCGGCGAAATTTCCAAGCCCCGCTTTGAGTTTCGCACTTTCGGGCAGGATTTCGAGGAGGCGGCGTTCCTGATGTCGCGTTTGTCGACACCGGTGCCGGAAAAGGTGTGGGATCGTGAATCCGACGAGATCTACATCATGTCGCGGGCCAATGACGAGAACAACATGAAGATCCGTGACGGCAAGATGGACATCAAGACGTTCGTCACCGAGAAGCAGGGACTCGAGCAGTGGAACCCCTTGATGAAGGGCGAATTCCCCCTGCCTGCGGCCATGCTGACAGATGAGGTTTTTCCGGCGTTTCAGGTCACCCCGCCGGCCCTCGACCAGGACACTTATTCCAGGGATGAATTCCTGGCGATGATCGCTGCGCATCCTGAGTTGCAGGCGGTCAAAGTGCACAAGCATCGGTTCGGCTACATGGTCAACAATACGATCTGCGAGGTTGCTGAGGTGCTGATCAATGGCGCCAGCGTCATGACCATCAATTCCGAATCCACGGAACTCGAAGACATTTTGAAGACCCTGGAATTGACGGGTCTCAAGGGCGTGGAAAATATCAATTACCTGCAGGCCATCAAGAGGGTCATCGGCTGGATCGATAAGGATTTGGCAAACACTTGATTTTTGCCGCTGGTGAGTACTGACACCTGATTGGGAAAATAAAAAGGGGCGGGCCATGGCCCGCCCCTTTTTCAATCCCCAACAGGTGCTGGGTCAATCACTGCCCCAGTCCAGATCCACATGGCTGGCCGTCACGTAGGTGGTGATGCCTCCGCGCACGAACCACTCCCCACGAATCTCCATCATGCGCGGCTCAGTCACCGCCACCAGATCATCGAGGATCTTGTTGGTCACCGCTTCATGGAACCCGCCCTCATCGCGGTACGACCACAGATACAATTTCAGCGACTTCAACTCAACGCACTTCTTGTGCGGAATATAAGTGATCGTGAATTTGGCAAAATCCGGCTGCCCCGTCATCGGGCACAAGCAGGTGAACTCCGGGCAATCGAACTCTATCTCATAGTCCCGCTCCGGATTCGGATTCTCAAACGCCTCAAGTTCTTTGCTCGGTTCGCTTCCCACAACTCTTCCTTCCAGTTTGGCCATTGCTATCTTTCACCCCCCGATTCTAACCAACCCGGCGACGAAGCGCCAGCGAGAGAACGGCCCTCTTCGGGGCCAACCGGTGATTTCGGCATTCGCATACAACGACGCCCCGGGTAATCCGCAGCCGCAAAGCGGCGAGGACATCCCGGGGCGTCGTTGTATGTGAATGCCGAAAACGCTACTTAATGAGCGCCATACGGCCGACTGACCGGCTTTCGCCAGAGGTCACCATATAGAAGTAGACGCCCGCCGAGACAGTGCGGCCATTGTCGTCGTCGCCCGTCCAGTTTACCTGGTGGGTGTTGGCGGCCAGATCCTCGTCCAACAGGGTGCGCACATGACGACCGGCCACATCGAAAATATTGACCCGCGTGCGACCCGCGCTGGGCAGGGCAAACTGGATGGTGGTCTTGGGGTTGAACGGGTTGGGGAAGTTCTGCTCCACTCGGAAGGCCATGGGCACGCCTACGTTTTCGTCGGGCACCGCGGATTCGCCACAACCGGAGGCCAGGGCGCCGATCAGCCCGCAACTGCCACTGTTGGCCACTGCGCAGGGGCTGTTGGTGGCAACGCCATAGCTACCCGTGCCGGCGTTGCAGAAGGCCGGATCAACGGAAATGTTGCCGTTGGAACCGGTGGGATCCGGCTGGCCGGAATAGTCGGCGCCGTCGTTGCCGAAGACATCGTTGCAGCTCAGGCTGGCCGGAGCGCTGAGCAGGGCCATGCCGTTGGCGTAGGTGGCGCCACCGGTGTTGAAGGCCGATATGTTGTTGCTGATCACCGGCGCCGAGCCGGCCAGATAGAGGCCTGCTCCGCCAGTGGAGGCACTGTTGCCGGCGATGGTATTGCCACTGATGGTTCCGGCCGCGTTGGACTCGTAAGCCAGACCGCCGCCCCAGAACTGGCCAATGTTGTCGGTCAGCACGCTGTTGGAAACCGTCGCGCTGGTATTGCCGACCAGGTTCATGGCGCCGCCAACCATACCTTCGTTGTTGGTGCAGGTCAGGCTGTCCAGCAGAACCACCGCTGCGGTGGCGTAGATGCCGCCGCCGTGCATGAAGGAGCTGGTGGCCGTCTTGGTATTGCCGTCGATCAGCACGCGCCGCGCAGTCAGGGCACCGCCGGTGATGTACAGGCCACCACCGTTGTCCTTGGCCGAGTTGCCGCTGATCGCGCCGCCGGTCATGTCCAGGCTCGAGACCGCATTGGAACCGGCCAGGTAAATACCGCCACCGTTGGTCTGCTCGAGGTGACCGCTGATGGTGCAGTCAACCAGGGTCAGATCACTGTCCAGGGCGTGGATGCCGCCGCCAACCGGACTGTAGGTCAGGTTGGTGAAGATACTGGCGTTGTTTTCGATCACGCAGTCGATCAGGGTGGGCGTGCTCTCAAAGGCGAACAGGCCAGCCCCGTAGATCGCTGTGTTGTCGTGGATGTACACGTTTTCCAGCACGGCCGAAGAATTGTTCAGCGCCACGCCGCCACCGGCACCCAGTTGGCTGTCGTCGCCTACAGTATTGCCGGTGACCTCGATATTGCGCAGGGTGGGCGAGGTGCCGTTCATCATGATGCCGCCGCCGTACTCACCCGAGTAGGGGATGCCGCCAAAGGTGGCGCCACCGCCGCCAGTGACCAGGAAACCATCAATTTCGGTGGTATTGTCCACGGCCCCGGAAAATTTCAGGGCGCTGTTGTTGGCCGGTCCGCTGATCTGCGAACGGTTGGCGACCGCGTCTCGCGTCAAGAAGTCGGCGCTGTAACCGCCAAAGACCTTCAATCCCTTGCCAGGTATCGTGACCGGTCCGGTCAGCACTTCGCTGCCGGGAATCGCGATCGTATCGCCGGTGGCCGCACTGTTGAGCGCGTCGTACAGGGTCGGGAATTCCTGGGGGAAGCGGTGCACATTGTCGCCCAGGGCCTTCAGCAGGTTCACCCGTCCGGCACCCAGCAGCCCCGCGTAGGCAGGGTTGACCGCATCAATGTTGTCCGCGCTGGCGTACAGCGCACTGGCCACCTGGTTGGGCGTCATGCCCGGATTGGCCGACATGATCAGGGCCGCCGCGCCACAGGTGATGGGCGAAGAAAAGCTCGTGCCCTGCACCGAGGAATAGACATGGGAGTCGGTCGACGAATCATAGGTCGTGGTGTAGATCGCGGTGCCGGGGGCGGAAATTTCCACCCAGCTGCCGTAGTTCGAGAAGCCGGCCTTGGCATCACTGGGGTCAGTGGCTGCTACGGAGATGACATTGGGATAAGTGGACAGGTACGAAGGCACACCCAGGCCCGGGTCGCTATCGGTATCGTCATTGCCGGCCGCAGTCACAAGCAGGACACCGGCGCTCTGGACCGAGCTGACAGCGAAGCTGAGAAAACTGGTCGAGCCCCAGCTGCAGTTGATCACATCGGCACCATTGTTGGCCGCGTAGAGCATACCCGCCGAAACAAAATCCATGCGCACGACACCCTGGTTCGAGCCGTTGGGCATATATCCGGCCCGCACGCCCATGATCTTGCAACCAGGGGCCACGCCGGCAATACCCACGCCGTTGTTGGTGATCGCCGCGGCCATGCCGCCGCACTGGGTGCCGTGGCTGCCGTAATCCATGGGGTCATTGTCGGGGGTGGTGACGTCTTCATCAGGCCAACCCTGGCTGGCGCTAATGTTCACGAAATCCCAGCCGCGGATGTCATCGACTTTACCATTGCTGTCATCATCTACGCCGGGCGTACCGTAATATTCGGTCCAGTTGGTCCAGACCGCGCCGTTGACCTTGTCGGGATGGGTGCCGCCCAAGTCAGGGTGGTGCCAGTCCAGACCGGAATCCAGGATACAAATCACCACGTTGGAATCACCGAGGGATTCGCTCCACGCACCGACGGCCCGCACGTCGCCGCCGCCCATGGTCATGTTGCGCAAGAACCACTCGGAGCCCAAACCCGGATCATTCGGCAGGTACGCATCGTACATTTTGCAGATGTCGACCAGGCGCACTTCTTCGACTTCGGGCAGGCTCTCGTAGGCCGCCTTGACGTCCTTGATATCCAGGTGGGCTGGAAAATCGACGGCCCACACCCGGTCGAAGTGGCTTTGGCTGGCCTTGTCCAGATTATTCGTCATGCCCGCATACATGGCTTCCATGTTGTGCACCGAGAAGCGCTGGGCCAGGGCATCAAGAGCCGCGACGCCAACCTGGGGCGTGCCGGCCGCTTTATTAAGCGCCATCTTGACGCCGGGTTTGACCGTGATGACCACGCGGTCGGGCACTTGGCCGATGACCGACGAATTTTCGTAGGGCTGGGCCCCTGCTGCGGCGGCTCCGAGAAGAAGCGCGATCAGAACCGGGAACAGGATCTTTTTCATGTCGGGTATCCTCTCCAGAACACGGCGCGGGCCATGAACGGAATGCGGACAAAGTCACCGGGCGAGGTGGCCTTTGTCATAGAGTGGCGGTCATAGAGGAAAGGCGAGTTTCCGTCCCAACCACGGGTGTCACAAAGAGCCCAGGGAAAGCTCTCGAGCGAATTGTCTTAGAACTTGGCGCAGAATGAATTATAAAGGAATGGCGGATTGCGATCAATATGGTGGTTTTTTTGATTTGAACTGTGGTCTGATTAACAGGTCGCCAAAATCTGTAAAGGGTTGTCAGGATTGGATATAAAAGATGTCATTTTTCTCGAGCCCTATGATGCGGGATCTCATCGGGCGTTTCGCCATGGCCTGGCTGCCCGCTCCCGGCACCGCCTGAACAGTATGACATTGCCGGGACGGTTCTGGAAATGGCGCATGCGCGGCGCCTCCGCCTGGTACGCCGACCGGCTCAACGCCCAGCCCAACCAGCCGGTTGATCTGATTTTTCTGACCGGATTCGTGAATGTGGCCGACCTGCGGGGCCTGCTCGCGCCGCCCCTCGACCGCGTGCCCATCCTGCTCTATATGCACGAGAACCAGCTGACCTATCCGCTCAGTCCCGAAGAGGAATTCGATTTTCATTTCGGCTTCACCAGCGTCATCAGCACCATGGCGGCTGATCGGGTGGTTTTCAATTCGCACTATCATCGCGACTTGTATCTTGAGGCGATTCCGGCCTTCCTGAATCGCATGCCCGAGGCCGTGCCCCGGCAAGTGCCAGAACGCCTGCGGCCCCGCTGTGAAGTCCTGGGGGTGGGGCTCGAACGCGACCCGCTGCCAGACGATCACTTTGCCCAGTATCGCGGCGGCGCCAGCGCGCCCGATACCGGCCCGGGGTGGCCCCGCGGCAAACGCCCCCTGATCATTTGGAACCACCGCTGGGAGTTTGACAAGCGCCCCGACCTGTTTTGCGCTGCGGTGGACCGCCTGCTGGAACAGGGCCGGGATTTCGAAGTGGCCCTGCTGGGCGAATCCCGGGGGCAGGAAACCGCCTTCACCGGTTTGCGCGACCGCCTCGGCGAGCGCTGTGTGGCCTTTGGTCATCAGGATGCCCGGGCCGACTACGATGCGTGGCTGGCGCGGGGTGACATCGTCGTCAGTTGCGCCGAACAGGAATATTTTGGGATTGCCGTGGCCGAGGCCGTGCATGCGGGTTGCTATCCGGTGTTGCCGCGGGACCAGGTCTACCCCTCGCTGTATGGCAGCCGTTGCAAGGCGCGCCATTTTTACACCGGGGCCGAAGAACTGGCGGCCCTGTTGAGTGACCTGATCACCGGCGACAGCTGTGGTCATGTCTGTTCCCTGGACCAGGACGTGGACCAGTTCTGCTGGAGCCGCCTGGCCCCCGAATTTGACCGCCTGATGGTTGAGGTGGCTGACGCCGGCCGCCTGCCCCTGGCCCCACCGGAGCAACGCTGATGAAAAAAACCGATCTTCGCCGTGGCTTTCTCATCGACATCGAAGGTGTCCTGGTCCGGGACAAGCGGTACGAACCGATTGCCGGGGCAGTGCCCTGGTTGACGGCCCTGCGCGAGGCCGGCACCCCGTTTTGCCTGGTGAGCAACAACACCACCCACCGCCCCGCAGAGCTAATCGGCGATCTGGTCGCCGCCGGGTTTCCCGTGACCGAAGACCACCTCGTGGGCGCCCTGGACCTGGGGCGTCGCTGGCTGCAGGAGCGCGGCCGCCAGCGCATCATGTGGCTCGGTACGGCTGGTTTGGCCGGCTATTGGGCCGAAATGGGCTTCGAGTTGGTGACCGGAGGGGCGTGCGAAGCGGTGGTCCTGGGGGCCAATGCCGAGTTGACGGTGGGCGATTTGGACCAGGCCCTGGGCGCAGTGCTGGAGCAGGGCGCTGATGTGGTTTGCCTGCACCGCAACCCGTTTTTCCTCGACGCCGAGGGCCAGCGCCGGCTGGGGCCGGGAGCCTGGGCAGCGGCCCTTGAGGCAGTCGGTGGCACAGGCGCCGTGATCACGGTAGGCAAACCCTCGGAAAAGATCTACAATGAAGCCATCAAAAGGATTGGCGTGGCCCCCACCGAGGCTCTATTTATCTCGGATGATCCGGTGAACGATCTGGTCACCGCGGGACAGCTGGGCATGACCACAGCCTTTGTCCTGTCGGGAAAACATCCCGACCACGAAATTCTGGGTAGTCTCGCGGAAGAAAACTGGCCCGACATTATCTGCAACAGCCTGGCTGATCTGGAAGGCCCGGCTGATTGCTCCTGAATCCGCCTGATTGAAGGGGCGGAAACCCAAAGGACTCGATTTGACTACCGATGGACAGAACTCCCAGGGCGGCGGCGCGCGCCGACGTGGTGGACAGAGCCGGCGACGCACTTCGGGCCCGCGGCGCAATACGCGTTCGGCCCAAGGTCCGAGCCAGAGCAACCGGGGGCGAAATACTTCCCGGTCCTCTTCCCGCAGCACCTCGCCTGGTGGCAATGAAAATGCGCGGCGGCAGGATCCGCGTCCGGCGGCCAAGCCCGCCGCGCCCTCCAAGCCTTCGCCGATCACCCAGAACCTGACCTTGTCGGCCTGGGATTTGTCGCGCACCCGCAAGGCTCAGCCCGACAGCCCACGCGGCCACGTGATGACCTTGCGCACCCACCAACGCCTGGTGGCTTCCTTCGAAAAGGAACGGGCCATTCCCGATCCGGACCGCAGCTTTTTGCGGGTCAAGGAAGACGCCCGCGGTTCGGTCCTGCTGATCCACGGCGTGAGCACGGGCCCTGGTGACTTGCGGGAGCTGGCGAATTTCCTCTTCGACAGCGGCTACAACGTTTACGTGTTGCGACTGCCGGATTACGGCACGCCCGGCCATACGATCAGCGAGGTCAGCTGGGAGTCGGCCCTGCATCAGGCGCGGCAGTGTTTCCAGTTGTTGAGTCGGGGCACCGGTCGGGTCCACGTGGTGGGCATGGGCTTCGGCGCGACGTTGGCTTTGCATTTGTCCGGCACCGAAAGTGTTTCTTCGCTGGTGCTGTTGTCGCCGGCGATCATGCCGAAGGCTTCGCTCCTGCAGCGCATGTTGGTGCGGTTCAAGCTGCATCACCTGAAATTCGTGCACCAGATGGTGGGTTGGAATGCCGACCTGATGGAGGGCATGGAAAAGGCCCGCAGCCAGGTCGGCAAGCTGCGGGTGCCGGTTTATGCGGCCCAGTGCGAAGACGACGATCGCGCCTCTCCGTTGAGCCTGCGCTTTCTGCAGCGCAGGTCCAAGCACAAGGCGTCGCGGTTCCAGATTTTCCCCAGTGGTGGCCATGCGATTTTGGCCGCCCACGGCGAGGGCGGTCTGT
Source organism: uncultured Fibrobacteraceae bacterium (assembly GCA_964562635.1). Lineage (GTDB taxonomy): Bacteria > Krumholzibacteriota > Krumholzibacteriia > LZORAL124-64-63 > LZORAL124-64-63 > JAGRNP01. The sequence continues at coordinate 8,945 of CAZLUL010000017.1, forward strand.
TCAAGGATATCGTGAATTTCTGCGACGGCTGAACCGCTTGAAAATCTAGTCGACTGGATCTCTAGTCGAGTTGGAGCTCAACCCCGAGTCTGTCAGCCATGTCCCTGATACGGGCCGCGGTTGCGGGCGCGGGGTTTTTGCCATGGGCCAGCCACAAATCCAGCAGGGCATCGAGGGCCGCCGGCGGGGGCGGGGCGGTCAGCAGGTTGTCGACCGCCCGGGAGGCCGCCGTCGTATCGGGCGGCAGCAGGCGCGTCAGGTCGTTGTCCGTTATCCGGGCCCCAAAGCCCAGTTGCCGCGTAGCCAGCGCGCCGAGCACGTGCACATAGTCCTCAAAATCCCGGGCCAGTTTTTCCAGCACCGCCACCAGCGCCCGGTTGTTGCCGCGCCGACCGTGCAAAGCATCGGCTGCCGCTTCATAGCAGGCCCGCCCGGCCGCCAGATCCCGGGCGTGGGTCTCGTCCGCTGACAGGCCGTGAAGTTTCTGGCGCCGCCGCAGTCCATCTCCCCGGCCAAACAAGCCCAGATGCAGCAGGCGGTGATCGGCGTTGAGCCGGTAGTGTTCGGCCCGCTGCCAGGCCGAGGCGGTTTTGGGGGGTGGAGAAAACAGGGCCCCACTGCCGAATTGCACCGTGGGGTCATGATCGCCCCGCAGAAAGCGGCTCAACAGGTGGGTCAAATAGACATTCGCATCTTCGTCCGGCCCGGCGCCATTGGTCGGAAACATGGACCCGGCCCGCGCCGTCAGCAGGCTCTCCATCAGGAAGAAACCCAAGGGCTGGGCGGGCTTGCCCCCTTCGAAAAGCGCGCAAAAACGGGGGGTGGCGGTGGGGCACAGACTGCGGCTCATGATTCGGGGCTCCTTGGTTGGAGCTGGGAATTGCAGGGATCATGCCGGGAATGAGGCCGTGTCTTTTCCATAACCTGTTTGTCTACAACACTTTGAAAATTTGATTTTTGGTTTTTTGGAGACTGAACAGTCGCCGCCGGATATTTATTGGCCAGGGAGCCGTGGGGCAAATCCTACTCACCGACAAATTTGCCTTTTGTTTCCGGTTTCCGCGCCGAAGACAAGGGGGTCTATGCCCGGACCCTGCGCGGTCCCGGCCGGAAAAATGACAGAAAGCGACATCCTGAAAGGATCCGGGAATGAGCGAGAAAGATCGTTTTGACTGGAGCGACGATACCGACTTCGAGTCCCTTGCCGACGAACCCATTGAGGGATTCGCCGATTTTGACGACAGAAACGACTTCGATGACCCCGAATACGACGAGGCTGATGGCGATGCACCGGTGACCGATGCCGATGAATTGTTGGCCACCGAAGAGTCGGTATCCGAGGCCGCCGTCGAGTCGGACCCCCAGGATGCCGAGGAAATTGTGCCGGCTGCACCCAGCAGTGATCGTGGACGTGGCATTTCCAGCGGTGAGATGGGTCTGTTGTTTTCGCTTTCGACCCTCGTGGCCGCCGCGGGTGTTGGCAGTGCCAGCCTGATGGCCTTTGGTATCAATCCAGCTTCGCTTTGGCAGCCCGAGGTCTTGCTGACCTGGGAGAACTACCTCCATCTGCAGAACAACCCGCTGAATATCCTGGCGTTGGTTTGTGTGGGGATCGTCCTGCTGACCATCCTGGGCAGTTGGGCCATTGGCCGGGCTTCGCGTGGCGCGTCCGATCGCACCCGCAAGGCCGAGGACATGCTTGACCGGATCACCAACCTGCGTCTCGAAGACGAGAGCGCGTGGCAGGATCCGGCCTTCAAATCCTCGCGCGCAGCGTGGGCCTTCGCGTCCGAGACTCTCGGTGCATGGCGCCTGCAGTCCGCTCGTTATAAACACTTTACGGGCCTTGAAGGCGAGCTGCATCGCCTGGAAAAAGCCCTTGCGGACAATTCCCGCGACGATCTGGACGGCCGCTTCGACAGCCACGCGGTCGGTGCGTTGTCTGACCAGATGGTGCGCTACTTCGACGAGCGTGTGGCTTCCGCCCGCGAGATTGACGAATTGCACCACAAGGACCAGGACGCCAGCACCGAGATCATCAGTGTGCTGCAGGATGCCCGTTGCTGGCACCACGCCTCGGCCCAGAATCTGGGGCTGCAAGGTGTGTCACTGGACCGCCTAGCCACCCGCTTCAACGAATTTGCCACCGAACTGGGCCAGGGCTCGGATGATCCGGAACTGACCGCGGCCTTTGCCGAGGTCCGGTCCGAGTTGGATCGCCTGCGCACCGCCGGAGCCGAGGCTCCCGATGCGGCCAGCGAGCTGGTTGCACTGGTGGACCAGGGCAGCAAATTGGCCTTCCAGATTGCCATGGAAGTGGCCCGTCTGGGGCCCCGCGGCGAACGTCTGGGGCCCATGTCCCAGTCCCTGGAAGACCTGACCACCGATTTCCGGAAAGTCTCCGGACGCATCAGCTCCGACGAAGGCCCCTCCCAACTGTGGGTTGACGATCTGGCCGAGCTCAACACCAAACTGGCCGACCTGGAAACCCAGGCGCAGTCGGCAGGACTGAGCCAGTACGAGGATCAAGCGCGTCAGTTTGGTCCGGCGGCAGCCCAGTTGGCCCAGAATTTGACCGACATGGTGGAGAGCCATGCGCCGCAGGCTGCGCGCCTGACAAATCTGGGCACGGACTTCAGCCAGATCTCGGGCGCAGAATATGATCCCGACGACCTCAGCAGTGGCGATGCGGACAACCCGCCCGCCGGTGTGCTGTCCATCGAGGATCGGACTCCCTTTGCCAACGACGAGGACACCCACAACGAAGGCAGTATCCACCAGCCGGCCGACGTGGATCCGTTTGCGGTGACACCGCCGCCCCATGCGGTTGAGGCGCCGGGCGATCCCAGTTTCACCAGTTCGGTGGGCGAACCGGCGGGCGACATCTTCGGATCGGGCCTCGATCGCGACGTGCTGCCATCGCTGGAGCTGGACACCTCCTTCGGCGTGAAGCAGGATGAGGTCGAGCAGGAGCCGGAAAAATCCGACGAACCCCAGCTTCCCGTGGATGAAGAAAAGGTGTACGATCTGGACGACTTCGGGGCCATGCCGGCTGCCGCAGACGACGAATCGCTCACCAACGAGGACGACGGCGTCTACGAACTGTCGGATTTTGACGCCGCGCCAGTCATCGAGGCGGAGGATGAGCAGGTCCATGATCTGGCCGCCTTTGGTGCCGTGCGCCTGGACAGCCCGCAGGGTGATGTTCCGGCCAGCGAGCCCGACGAAGAAGTCATCGATCTCAATACGTTCGGGGCCGTGCCCCTGAACTGATACGCGATACGGGAGGTTATTGCCGCTCCGGTCGCATTGACCGGGAAGCGGATATGAACCACAGCCAATTGCCCGCATCTTTCCCTGGCCTGCTGGCCGGCCATCTGGCGAAGCTGAACCATCAGCTTCGCCATTTGCGTGCCAATGGATTGGACCCTTCCCTGGGGTCTGCCGCCGGGCCTTCCCACAGCGTGGTCAAACGGCTGCAGGTGGCTGCCATGTTGCTGTCTGATCCGGATGCCTGTCGTGGTGCCGAGCAGGCCTCGTTGCAGCGCCTGGGCCTGGTGTTGGGCGAGTTGCTGACCGGCCTGGACGAAACACCCAACCTGTTGCCCGCCTATTTGTTGAATCCCCTGGGGCATCTGGCCGAATTCCTGACCGAGGCTTTTGACCGCCTGGATGCCGGTGAAGAACCGGCCCTGTTGTGCCGCGATATGCGGTGGGAGACGCTGCTCGCGGCGTTTATCAACGCCGGTACGGTGCTGCAAGGCCTCGATGAGGTGGAGGACCGCCTGCTGGCCTGGAGCCGGCGCTACGCCGACAAGGATCTCAGCCCTTCGCAGGAGCTGGCCCTTCAACATCGCTGGGCCCTGTTGCGGGAATTTGGCGATTCGCTGTATGGCGTGGCCGGGCAGCGGCCGGCCAGCGAAGATCTCAACGGTCGGCGCGTGATGCTGCTGCTGGACAGCCCCTTCCGGCAGGCCCAACTGGGTGAGCGTCTGCGCGAGGCCGGATGCCTGGTCGAAACCAGTGGCGATCCGGGTGGCCTGATGGCCCGCGTCGGTGATCCCCTGCCACCGGAAATCCTACTCTGCGACAATCTGGAACCGTCGCTGCATCTGGTGACGGTACGGGCGCGCCTCGAGGCGCTCAGAGAGTCCGAGCGCCCTCATTTGGTCTTGGTGGCCGCGGCCGGCGGCACTCCACAGAAGCTGCGGGATCGGGCAAAACACCTCGGGGCCCAAGGCACCTGGGCCGACCCTTTCCGCCCCGCTGATTTGGCCGCTGCCCTGGCTTGATGCCCCTTGCGGGCCGATTGCGGATTGCAATGCCTCGCCGATTCTTCATGTATCCTGCACCGGAAAAGGGAGGCGCCCGCTTCCCCATGATTCCCCATTATTTCCAATAAACCTAAAATATCGGCAGGAATTGCCGAATTGAATGGATGAAGTGACTGAGGCACGGGAGTTGCTTTTGCCCCAGCGAATCGTGATGTGGCACGCATCGCAACAGCACCTGAGAGGAGCACCCCCAAATGCCTGACTTCAGAGAATCGTCCAAGATCTATATCGGGGGAGAAGATCAATTTGGACAGGTCATGACGTCCATGGAAGCGGCGGAATACCTGAAGATGCACGTAAAGACGGTTTGCCGTTTGGCCAAGGATGGCAAGATCCCGGCCAAGAAGGTGGGCAGCGAATGGAGATTCCTGCGGACCGTCCTGGACAACTGGTTGGCTGAGGCTCTGGTGTGAGGCCAGTGCCCGCAAGGCGAGCACCAATTTGAAATCTCAGCCAGGACGGTTTTGCGCCGTCCTGGTTTTGAGCAAGGCTTGATCCATGGCAACAAGATTTGAATCCATCGAGCTGAACAGTCCGGACCTGTTCGGCGTGCGTCTCAATGGCGCGGTTGGCCGGTCGGACAAACAGAACCTGCTGGAGCTGGTCGAAAAATGTCTGGCCAACGGCAAGGTGAAGCTGGTGTTGGACCTGTCCGAACTCAGCTCCATCGGCGGTGGCGGGGCCAAAATTCTGGCCAATTTCCAAAAGGATCTGCAGGCCCAGGGCGGCGAGGCCGTCGTGGCCGGTGCCGGTGAAACGGTGCGTCAGTTCCTGGCCCCGAAGTTTGAGGGGTTGCCCCTGCGCTTTTTCCATTCGGTCAAAGACGCGGACAATTATTTCCACGCCAAAAGCTACGATTTTGAGGCCCTCGCTACCGCGACGGCCGATGCTGCCCACGACGAGGAAGTGGCGTCCGAAGTGGAGGCCGCCGCAGAGGTGGCAGACGCCGCCGAATCCGACTCTGAAATCGGCGCCATCGGTTTCATGGACGATTCCGAGGAGTTCGTGCCGGACGGGGATGACCTGTTGGGCGACGAACCCGAGGCCGCCGCGACGACTGAGCCGGCCGAGGCCACTGGACCTGAGCCGGAGGCCGCCGGACCGGCGCCCGAGGCCGCCGAACCTGTGCCCGAGGCCGCTGCCGATGAAGGCTCAGAGGCCATGAATGACGTTCTCGAAGAATTCAACGGTCCCAGCGAAGACGAGGATGAAGACGAGGGTGGGGAAAATGCTCCTGGCTCCGTTTCCGGCAGTCGCCGCAAGAGGCACAAGTACACTTCGTTGCCCGAGGCCGTAGCGGCCCTGGGCAACTGGTCCGAATATGAGGGCCATGAAGAATTCGCCAAGGCCCTGGGCAATCTGTTGTTCAGCCATGGCCTGGCCGACGACTCGCTGCTGCTGACGGTCCAGGATGGAGTCCTGCTCGATGCCAACAACGAGTGGGCCCTGGATGTGGATGGGGATTTTGCCAGCCAGGTGGTCGACATCGGCGCGCCGATGACCATGCTTGACGTCCATATGCAGGGTCTGAGCGACCGCGAAAGCAGTCTCCTGGAAGAAACAACACCGGATATCATCCTGCCCATCATGCGGGACGAGAGCCTGTCCGCCATCCTGTTCCTCAATCGCGATGACCAGGACAACGAATATTCCGTGGCCGAACATTTTGCCCTCGAACTGCTGATGCGGGTTCTGGTGGAAAACCAGGGCCGCGCCGACGACGCTTCCGAAGAGGCGCGCCGCACCGCAGATATGAGTGGGGGGCTGAATCCGAGTTCGCCATCGGTGGCCGAGAACAACCTGACTCCCAGCCTGGTCGTCAACAGCGATGATTCGCTGGCCGAGACCCTGCTCGAACTGGCCCTGAACCTGCCCGAGGCCGAAGATCGCCCGCATTTCTGGCGTCTCTTTGCCCGGCACGTGGGCAAGGTCCTGCCGCTGCGCAATTTGGCCTATCTGGCCCCGCGCATGCACCGGGCCCAGATCATCTCCGGCGACAGCGATCAGTGGCGCGGCACCAATCTGGGCGAAAAGAAGCTGCAGCATTTTTTCCGCAGCATGGAACGCCCGGTCGAGGTGGCCTATCTGCCCACCTTCTTCAAGGAAATCAAACTGGCCCTGACCCAGACGGGATCCGAATGGATTGTCGGCCTGAAGTGGGACCAGGAATTTCTGGGCACCGTGTTCATCTCCATGGAGAACAATTTCCAGGCCGAGGAGCCGCGGGAAGTTCTGGAGAATGTCTTCGCGGAAACCGCTCGCCTGCTCAGCCGCTTCGACGACACTCACGACAACGCCGATGTGAATATGAATCTGGTGCGCATGTTGATCGCCCAGCGCGAGCAACGCTGCCACGGTTCGGACCAGTTGACCCAGGCGATGTGCGACGAACTGCACCGCTTGGCCAATGTGATGGGCTTCCCGCCCGAGCAGGAACGCAACCTGATCTATGGTTGCCTGTTGCGCGACGTGGGCCTGATCGCCCAGGAGGACGCCCTGATGGGCAGCCCCGAACACATGGACCCGACCCAGTGGCCGGTCTACCGGCAGCACCCCACCGAGGGTGTCAAATTGCTGGCGGGCCTGAGCCTGCCCCAGACCATAATCGACGTTGTGCGCTGCCATCATGAGCGGTTCAACGGCGAAGGTTTCCCGCTGGGCCTGCAGGGCCGCAAGATTCCCCTGGCCGCTCGCGTGGTCACGGTGGTCGAGAACTACGTGGCGATGATCCAGGGCACCGGAGGCCGCAAACCGATGACCCGCGAAATGGTGGAGCAGGTGCTGCGGGACAATCTCGGCGATCGCTACGATCCGGACATCGTCAGCCTGTTCCTCAAGTCCAAGGAAGCGGACCTGGAAGATCCGGCCGACGAAGTGGTGGGGCGGCAACGCCGGACCTTGGCCCGGGTTTGAGGCCGGATCGAATGGGACATCCCACCGCTGAAGTGTCCGGATGGGACACTGGTGGGACACTCTGAAGGTTCGGATGAGGCCCCGATGAAAAAATCGGGAGAATAACTTCAAGAAGTGAAACGACATGGCACCTGAGCCATGTCGTTTCTATTTGAGACGGGGTTTCAGGCCCCCGCTTTGCTTGTCCCGGGCACACGACCCGGGGCTGGGAGGATTCGGGCCGTGTGTGCACAGCGGCCACCCTTGTTCAGGCGTGGCAGTCAGGGTGGCCGCTGTTCCTGAATATTCCCGCCTACACTTTCACCGGATCGATCATGGGCCGACCGACCGCCTGGGCAATGGGCCGCAGGCTGGTCATCAATTCGTCGAAGGCCTCAAACGTCAGGCTCTGCTGCCCATCCGAAAGGGCGACGGCCGGATTCGGATGGGTTTCGATGATGATGCCGTCGGCACCGGCGGCCACCGACGCCCGGCACATGTCCGCCACGTAGGCCACGTGCCCCACGGCGTGGCTGGGGTCGACGATCACCGGCAGGTGGCTGAGCTGCTTGATCACCGAAACGGCCGACAAATCGAGGGTATTGCGGGTCGCCTTCTCGAAGGTGCGGATGCCGCGCTCGCACAACATGACCTGGGTGTTGCCGCCAGACATCAGGTATTCCGCCGCCAGCAACATCTCTTCGATGGTCGACATCAGGCCGCGCTTGAGCAGGACCGGTTTGCGTTCGCGACCCACCGCTTCGAGCAGGGCGTAGTTCTGCATGTTGCGGGCACCGATCTGCATGATGTCCGCATAGCGGGCCACCAGAGGCACCAACTCGGGCGAGATGATCTCCGTGACAATGGGCAGGCCGGTTTCCTCGCGGGCCTGGGCCAGGATTTTCAGGCCCTCTTCCCGCATGCCCTGAAAGCTGTAGGGAGAGGTGCGGGGCTTGTAGGCTCCGCCCCGCAAAATCCGGCCGCCGCTGGCCTTGACCTGTCGCGCGGTTGACATCAACTGCTCGGTGGACTCCACACCACAGGGCCCAGCCATGACCACGAACTCCTGGCCGCCGATCTCGACGCCGCCAACGTTGACCACGGTGGGCTCGGAGCGGAAGTCCTTGCTGACCATTTTGAAACTGCTGTTGAGCGGGGCGACTTCATCGACGCCCGCCATCTCGGCGATGCCGGTGAGATCTTCGTCGCCGGCTTTCATGATACCGATAACAGTCCTCTGGGACCCGTGGTTCGGCCGTGGGTTGAGGCCACGATCTTCGAGCAATTTGATGACCTGTCCGAGCTGGGCCACGGTCGCGTTTTCGTTCATGACGATGATCATCAGGAGGAACCTTTCACGGCTTGGACCATCTGGTCCAGGTAAGTGCCCGCCGCGGCAACAGCATTGTCGCCGGCTTGGGATATGAGTTTGATCAGGGCGCTGCCGACAATGACGCCGTCAGCCACGGTAGCCACGCGGGCGGCCTGTTCGGGGGTGGAAATGCCAAAGCCCACGTAGAGTGGCAGGTCGGTCACGTCACGCACCCGCTGCACGTAGGCCGGCAGGGTGTCTGCGGTGGCGGTGCTGGCGCCGGTCACGCCGGTGGTCGAAACGAGATAGAGGAAACCGGAGGCCGCGGGGGCGTTTTGGGCCAGGCGGTCCGGCGCCGTGGTGGGGGCCACCAGGTCAACCAGGTCGGTGCCGTGTTCGGCCAGCAACGCCCGCATGCCGGCCGCTTCTTCGGGGGGCAGATCGGGAATGATCACCCCGGCGACGCGGGCCTTGCCACAGGCCTGGGAAAACCGCGCCGGCCCCATTTTCAGGACGGGATTCAGGTAGCCCATCAGCACCACGGCCAGGCCGTGCTCACGTTCAACGGTGGCGGCCAGTTCCAGGGTGCGCGCCAGGGTCATGCCCTGCTCCAACACCTGCTGGGACGAGGCCTGGATCACGGGGCCATCGGCCACCGGGTCGCTGAAGGGGATGCCGATTTCCACCAGTGGGCAACCGGCGGCTGCGGCGGCAGCCAGAATCCCGTTGAAGGTTTCTTCGTCGGGATAGCCGGCCGTCAGGAAAGGCACCAGCGGCTTGATCCCTTCGGCCTGCAGGTTCCGGGTCAGTTGGGTCAGGCGGCCAGTCAGAGGTGCGTTCATCAGTGCTGACCTCCGGCATTGGCCATGTCCTTATCGCCGCGACCAGAAAGGTTGATGATCACGACGGGTGGTTTGTCACCGGCGGCGGCCTTTGACGACCTGTCGCGCAGGCGGGCCACGGCTTTGGCATCGCCCAGCAAGTTGCGGCAGTAGGCGAGGGCGTGGCTGGTTTCCAGGGCCGGGATGATGCCCTCAAGGCGCGACAGGTCGTCAAAGGCCGCCAGTGCTTCGCTGTCGCTCACGCTGCCGTAACTGACCCGGCCGGTGTCCTTCAGGTGGCTGTGTTCCGGGCCCACCCCCGGGTAGTCCAGGCCCGCGGCCACCGAATGGGCCGGGATGACCTGCCCGTCTTCGGTTTGCAACAGGTAGCTGAACGACCCATGCAGCACGCCGGGTTCGCCGAGACTCAGGGCCGCCGAATTGCCGGCGTCCGACCCACCGGCCTCGACGCCGAACAGGGCCACGTCGCTGTCGCTCACAAATCCCGAAAAGATGCCGATGGCGTTGCTGCCCCCGCCCACACAGGCGATCACGGCGTCGGGCAGGCGGTCTTCCTTGACCAGTATCTGTTGCCGCGCTTCGGTGCCGATCACGGCCTGGAAGTCGCGCACCATGGCGGGGTAGGGGTGCGGCCCGACCACCGAACCGATGATGTAGTGCGTGGTTGCCACGTTGGTCACCCAGTCACGGATCGCTTCGCTCGAAGCGTCCTTCAGGGTGCGCGCTCCGGCAGTCACGCAAATCACCTTGGCGCCCATCAGGTTCATGCGCCGCACGTTGGGTGCCTGCCGTTGCATGTCCACTTCGCCCATGTAGACGGTGCACTCCAGGCCCACCAGGGCGCACACTGTGGCGGTGGCCACGCCGTGTTGGCCGGCGCCGGTCTCGGCCACGATGCGGGTCTTGCCCATGCGCTGGGCCAGCAGGATCTGGCCGAGGCAATTGTTGATCTTGTGGGCCCCGGTGTGGTTCAGGTCTTCGCGCTTGAGATAAATGCGGGCCTGATCGCCACAACTTTTTTCCAGGCGCCGGGCCCGATACAGCGGCGTGGGGCGGCCAGAATAGTCGGCCAGCAATTCGGCCAGTTCGGCGTTGAAAGTGGGGTCGAGGCGTGCCGCGTCCCACGTCTGCTCCAGTTCCAGCAGGCAGGGCATCAGCGTCTCGGGCACAAACTGGCCGCCGTAGGGGCCGAAGCGCCCCTTGCCTGCCGCCGGAAAAATCGAATCGGTACTCACCGGATTGCCTCCGTGATGAATGATCGGGTCAGTTCGGCGTCCTTGTGGCCGGGCGAATTTTCGATGCCGCTGGCGGTGTCCACGGCGTAGGTCGTTGCCGCCGCGCACGCGGCCGCGATGTTTTGGGGGTTCAGTCCACCGGCAAGAAAGACTTCATGGCCGGCAGCGGTCAGGGCATTGGCCGCAGTCCGGCAATCAGCGGGTGTCAGTGCGCGCTTGTCGGCCCCTTTGGGCAGATCAACCAGAAAATAGGCCGCCGCATCGTAACTCGCCGCCAGTTCACAGGTGGCCTCGTCGGCTGGCAAAGCCTTGATCAGCGGCAGGCCACTCGCTTCGGCCAGTTGTTGGCAATACTCGGGGCTCTCGTGGCCGTGCAATTGGATCAGGTCCAAATCGTACCGATGGGCCAGGTTGGCCACCTCGTCCAATTGTTCGTCAACAAACACACCGCACAAACGGGCGTTCGGCACCGCCGCGCGAATCTTCAGGACCTGCTCGGCGGCCACCTGTCGTGGGCTGTCCGCCAGGATCAGGCCCAGGATGTGGCTGCCCGCCCCGTGGGCCATCACCGCATCGGCCACGTTGGTGATGCCGCAGGTTTTGACCCGCCGGCCGTCTTCGGCTTCGCGTCCGCTCAGTTCGGCCACCTTGCGGCCCGGATCCCGGCTCTGCAACAGGGCGTGTCCCACCAGGAAGGCGTCGGCGCCGACCGCGGCCAGACGCAAAATGTCCGCACGCCGATACAGCCCGCTTTCGCTAATTCTAGTGGCCTGCCTGGGCACCCCGGGCATCATCGCCGCCCCGTGGCTCAGGTCGGTCGTCAGCGTGGCCAGGTTGCGGTTGTTCACGCCGATCAACCGGGCCTCGGCTTTGATGGCCAGATCGATATCCGCCTGGTCATGGCACTCCACCAGAACGTGCAGCCTCAGACTGTGGGCGTACTTCAGCAGTTCCCCAAGGCGGTCACCGTCGAGCATGCGCACAATCAGCAGCACGGCATCGGCGCCGGCGGCCCAGGCGGCCAGCAACTGCACTTCGTCGATGACAAAATCCTTCACCAGCACGGGCAGCGGTACGGCCGCCTTTACGGCCGCCACATCAGCCAACGAAGTGCCAAAATGAGTGGCGTCCGTGACAATCGAAAGGGCCGCAGCCCCATTGCGCAGGTAGGCCCGCGCCAAGGTCGCCGGGCTCGCCAGTTGGTGAAATTCCGGATGGCTGGGGGACTTGCGCTTGATCTCGGCGATGAGGCGGTCCCCCCCTTTCAGGGCAGTGGCGAAATCCCGCACCTCTGAAGTGCGGATCGGTTTCGCCTGGGCGAGAACTGCCCTGAGGGTACGGACTTCAGCCTGTTTCGCCGGCAGAATCTTTTGCAGGAAACTCATGCCTGACCTCCAGCCAAACTTGCCGAAAGGTTCTTCAGTTGGGTGAAAATTTGCAGGGCCGAACCATCGTTCAATTTTGCGCGGGCCAAATCCACGCCGGCGGCAAAGTCGGGCACCAGATCAGCCAGGACAGCCACAAAAGCGGCATTGAGAAGCACCACATCGGCTTTCGGTCCGGGCTGGCCGCCCAGCAGGTCGGCGATGATCCCGGCGTTGACCGCGGTTGATCCGCCCCGCAAATCTTCCGGACGGCACTCATCGAGGCCGACGTCGCGGGGATGGAAAACAAAAGTGCGCACCACACCCTGGTCCAGGGCCGCCACCTGGGTACGGCCGTACAACGAGACTTCATCCAGCCCACCGTCGCCGTGCACGACGAAGGCTTTTTCCGAACCGAGGGCACCGAGGACCTCGGCCAGCGTCTGGCAAAGCGCCGGGTCAAAGACGCCCAGCAACTGCCGCCGGGCTCCGGCGGGATTGGTCAAGGGCCCCAAAATATTGAACACCGTGCGCACGCCCAGTTCGCGGCGCGCCGGCATGGCGTGTTTCATGGCCGGGTGCAGGCCCGGAGCAAACAGGAAGCCCAACCCGATCTCGTCGACCAGCGCCGCGACCTGCACCGCGTCCAGGCTGAGGTCCACGCCCATCGCTTCGAGCACATCAGCGCTGCCACAGGCCGAAGACACCGCCCGGTTGCCATGTTTGGCCACGCCGCAGCCCATGGCCGCTGCGACGATGGCCGTAGCTGTGGAAATGTTGAAAGTGCCGCTGCCGTCGCCGCCGGTGCCGCAGGTGTCGACCAGATCGGTGCGCCGGGGCGCAACGGTGACCGCGTTTTCGCGCATGGCCTCGGCCAGGCCCGTGATTTCATCTACGGTTTCGCCCTTGGTCCGCAAGGCGATCAGCAATCCGGCCAGTCGGGCGGTAGGCACGTTGCCGGACATGACCTCGGTCATCAGGTCGCGCGCCTGATCGCGGGTCAGATCCTGCCCGGCCACCAGTTCGTTCAACAATTGCAGGCTTGTTTTACCGCCCGACGGCATGACTGGCCCCTTTCGGTCCGGCCAGGTTCAGGAAGTTGCCCAACAGGGTCGAACCCTCCGGGGTCAGAATCGATTCGGGATGAAACTGCACGCCCTCGATGGGAAACTCCCGGTGTCGCACGCCCATGATTTCCCCGCCACTGGTGTAGCTGGAAACCTTGAGCACTTCGGGCAGCGCGCTCTCCTGGGCCATCAGCGAATGATACCGCGTGGCCTGGAAGGGATTGGACAGTCCGCCGTAAATTGAGGAACCGTCGTGATACACACCGCTGGTCTTGCCGTGCATCACGCGCTCGGCCCTGATGATGGTGCCGCCAAAGGCCTGCACGATGCTCTGGTGCCCGAGGCAAACACCCAGGATGGGCACCTGTCCGGCCAGGGCCTTGATCAGGTCCATGCTGATGCCCGCGTCGTCGGGCGTGCCGGGACCGGGAGAGATGACCAGGCTTTGCGGTTTTAAAGCGACCGCCTCGGCGACGGAAATCTGATCGTTGCGCACCACGTGCACCTCGGCGCCCAGTTCCCCGAGGGCTTGCACGATGTTGTACGTGAACGAGTCGTAGTTGTCGATGAGCAGATGCATGATTATCGGCCTTCCTCGGCGATGCGGACCGCCCGGGTCAGGGCCCGGATCTTGTCCAGTGATTCCTGGTATTCGCGGGCAGGATCCGAATCGGCGACGATGCCGGCGCCGGCCTGCACGCTGAACTTTTTGCCCTGCATCAGCAGAGTCCTGATGGTGATGCACATGTCCATGTCGCCGTCCTGGCCGAAATAACCCACGGCCCCGGCGTAGGGCCCGCGGCGGCTGCCTTCCAGCTCCGAAAGAATTTCCATGGCCCGAATTTTTGGCGCGCCGGAAACTGTTCCGGCCGGAAAAGTGGCCCGCAGGGCGTCAAACATGTCCAGGCCCTCATTCAGTTTGCCCGACACCCGGCTCACCAGATGCATCACGTGGCTGTACCGCTCGACGGCCATGAACTCGTCGACCTGCACCGACCCGGTCTGGCAGACCCGGCCCACATCGTTGCGGCCCAGATCAACCAGCATGACGTGTTCGGCGCGTTCCTTTTCGTCGGCCAGGAGGTCTGCGGCCAGTTCGTTGTCCGCCGCGACCGTTTTGCCCCGCGGCCGGGTGCCGGCAATGGGGTTGACCTGCAGGCGGCCCTTGGTCAGGCGCACCATCATTTCGGGCGATGAGCCGACCAGTTGGAAATCAATAAAATCGAGGAAAAACAGGTACGGGCTGGGGTTGAGGATGCGCAACGCGCGGTAGATCTGGAAGGGGGAGACCTCTGTTTCACCACTGAGGCGCTGCGAAAGCACGATCTGGAAGGCGTCACCGGCCAGGATGTGTTCCTGGGCCCGCAGGACAATTTCCATGAACGCTTCGCGCTCGAAATTTGACGTCAAACCGGCACTCGGGTCGACCGCGGCCTCGTTCGATCCAGCGCTGTTGCGCTCGCGGCGCGCTTCTGGCGGCAGGGGCTGGTCCAGGGCGTGCAGCACGGCTTCGATTTCGGTGCAGGCCCGCGCGTGGACCTGGGCCGGGTCACCGTTGCGGGGCACCGTCAGGATTTCGATCTCGCTTTTGACGTGGTCAAAAACCACCAGGGTGCGCGGGAACATGAACCGGTAGTCGGGCAGGTCTTCGCCCGTGCCCTCGGCCAGGGGAATGTTCTCGAAGTACTTCACGATGTCGAAGCCCACATAGCCCACGGCGCCGCCAAACGGAGGCGGCAACAGCAGTTCCGGATCGTGCAACAAGGTTGAGGCTGCCAGTTCGGTCCGGATCGGTCCCAGCGGATCAGCCGGATCAACGGGGGCTTCGCTGGTGCCCTCGCCTTCGCGCCGGGTCTGGACCACGCCGTTGACCAACTGGATGTCCGTCTCGGCCGAAAGCCCGATGAACGAATGGCGTCCCATCTGCACGCCGCGCTCGACACTTTCAAACAGGAAGGCGCTGCCGCCGGCCTGGTCGCTCATGAAGCGCTTCAGCTTCAGGTAAACCGAAACCGGGGTTTCGAGGTCAGCCGATATGGTGGTCCGGACGGGCACATTCTGCCCATCCCTGGTGCGGTCGACATAGTCTGTACGAGTGGGCGATATCATCGCGGCCTCCACTTTGGGTGTGGTCCCTCAGGCTTCGCGATCCGGCAAATGGGGGGCAAAAAAAACCACCATCTGCGCGGATGGCGGGTCTGGAAACGGGTCGGGTTCTTCTCAGTCAGCTTCTCGGTCAGCTAGTCAGTGAACCTCCCGTGTGCGCAAACGCGAACATCCGGAATACTAGTGTAAGTACGCCACGGCCACCATCGGAAGGCGGAGGTTGGGATGTAGTTTGCACGCAGGGTCACGTCGGGCTCCAAATAGTAAAATCCAGATAGTCGGGTTCGTTTTCGAATCAGGCATGATCTTATACCAAGAGTTGGCGAGTGTCAAGGGGGGGCGGAATACGGGGTGCTCTTAAACCGCTGCTGGCTGCCCGCAGTTGCCACTGGTGATCGGGTTTCTGATGTGCAATCTTCAGTTACAGTCGGAGCGCCAACAACCATGGGGGACGAACGTGCGGCAGTTTTGGGCGGTTTTGGTACTGGTGCTGTTGCTCGTTTCGGGCAGCCTGGCGGCTGATGGGCCAGCTGGTCTGGTCGCGGAATATGTGCAGCTTGTGCTGGCCGGCGACACCGAAAATGTGGCGGCCCTGTGGGCACCCGACTACCTCGCGACCTGCGCCCGCCTGGGCATCCGTTACGCCGAATCCACAGCTCCGTTCGATTTGGCCTCACCCCTGCACACCCACCTGAGCGAACTGCGTGAGGGGACCTTGCGCCTGCAAATCGGCGCCGCCGACATTCATGGCGAGGGTTTTGTCGTGCCGGTTCAATTGGTCGGTGGGCCGGCGGTGCCGCCCTTCCCATACGCTGTCGTGCCGGTGGGCGAGGGCTGGAAGCTGGCCGGACAAATCTGGGCCACCGGCCGCAACTGGCCCCGGGTCGAAAGCGAGTTCGTGACCTATCACTGCCAGGACGAGGGGTTGCTCACCGCGCCGGCGCGCCAGGCTCTGGACAGTTTTGTGGCCGAAACAGCCGTGTTGTTGGGCATTTCTCCGTCTCGCCTGGCCGATCTCCGCCAAAACAAAATCCTGTATTTCCTGGCTGACAACGCCACTGTCGAAAGCCTGACCGGCTATCCGACCAAAGGCATGGCCGAATTGGCCACCGGGTCGGTCATCAGCAGTCATTTTCCGCATTTTCACGAGGTGGCCCACCTGTTGGTCAACTACGCCCTGCAGGACGCGCCGCTGTATCCGTTGCCCCTGTTGCAGGAGGGCGCCGCCTGCGCGTTGGGCGGGCGCTGGGGCCGGGCGCCGCTGGTGATCCAGTACATGGGCTGGGTCCATAACAATATGGGGCTGATCTCGATCACCGACATCCTGACCCGCGCAGGATTTCATGGTGCCGCCGGTGGCCCCGACGCGACCTATGCCGCCTCGGCGGTGTTGTGCGACTTGATCGAGGCGCAGTCCGGGTGGTCGGGATTGCTGGAGTTGCAGACAAACCTGGCGGACGCCTCGGCGTCCAAAAACCCGGCCGCCATCGCCGCGGAAATCGGGCGGGTGTGTGGTTGGCCCACCGACCAACCGCTGGTGACCCTGCAGGAAAAATACGAGGCCTGGTTGCCACGTTTCAGGCGCGGGGGAGTCACGCCAGGTATGGTTGGCCTGGTACCGCCCGACCAGGCGGAAGTTGGCGTCTCGGTCTGGCCGGGCGAGACCATCGTCTTTGTCGTGCCCGGCGGTGCTGAGCCGGTGGCCGTTTTGCCGACCGGAACCGCGACCAGCGAAACCCACAGTTCTCTCTTCAGCGAAGTGATGCGCGGACACACCTACGCGGGGCAGTCGGCGGGTATCCGGTGTTCGGCTTCCAGTGTCAGTGTGTACGATTTTGCGGCCAATCGCCTGGTCGGCGTCTGGGTGGGAGATTTTTCGGCAGAGCCGGAAGCGGCCCGACTGGACGACAGCCGCCTGGCCTTCGGTGTGGCCCGGGTGGCCCTGCCCGTTTCATTGCTGAGTCTCGTGAGTCCAGTGAAGTGGGAAGTGGTGCAGCCGTGACCGCTCGCCCGATCGGGATACAGCAGGTGGAAAAAACCGCGAACAGTGGTATTCTTATAGGTGATCCTCTGGGTTATCTTCTGGGTGATCTTCTGGGTGATCTTCCAGGGGCCTGACCTCTACTCCAGTCCAGATTGCGGTGCCAAAACCATGTCCAGCACATTCGGCAAATTCTTTCGGGTCACGACGTTCGGTGAATCCCATGGCGGGGCCGTGGGGGCCGTCATCGACGGGTGTCCGCCGCGCCTTGAGCTAAAAACGACAGACATCCAGGCCCAGTTGGACCGCCGCCGTCCGGGGCAAAGTGACCTGACGACCGAGCGGCAGGAAGCCGACCGCATTGAGATCCTGTCGGGTGTCGAGAACGGACTCACCCTCGGCACACCCATCGCGGTGATGGCCCGCAACAAGGATCAGCGGCCCGGCGATTACAACGATCTGACCGATGTGCCGCGACCGTCCCACGCCGATTTCACCTACCAGGAAAAATACGGGATTCGCGCGGCCAGTGGCGGCGGCCGGGCCTCGGCCCGCGAGACCCTGGCCCGAGTGGCGGCCGGCGCCATCGCCGAACAAATGCTGCTGCGCGACAACGGCGTGGAAATCGTGGCGTGGGTTTCCCGGGTGGGTACCGGCGAAGCGGGGAGTGTGGATCCGGCCACCGTGACCCGGGCCGACGTTGACGCCAACCTTGTGCGTTGCCCGGACACCGCTGTAGCAGCGGCCATGACGGCGTCTATCACCGCCGCCCGCGACGAAAAAGACTCTCTCGGTGGCGTCGTCACCTGTGTTTGCCGCAACCTGCCCACCGGGTGGGGCGAGCCGATTTTCGACAAGCTCGAAGCCCTGCTGGCCCACGCCATGTTGAGCCTGCCGGCCACCAAGGGGTTCGAGATCGGTTCGGGCTTCGCCGGGACAAAATTGCGCGGATCCGCCCACAATGATGCCTTCATTGCCGGTGCCGACGGCACTCTGGGCACGGCGACCAATCGCAGCGGCGGCGTGCAAGGCGGGATTTCCAACGGCGAACCGGTCATCTTCCGGGTCGCCTTCAAGCCGACGGCCACCATTGGCCAGGCCCAGAAAACCGCCGATTTTTCCGGCCAGGAGCAGACCTTGGCCGCCAAGGGTCGCCACGATCCCTGCGTGCTGCCGCGGGCGGTGCCAATCGTCGAGGCCATGGCGGCCTTGGTTTTGGCTGATCTGGCGTTGCAGCAGAAGGCCCGCGTCCAATAAAAAGGGCCGCCCGGCGGCGACCCTCATTCCGTCTCGCGATTTTTATCACGGTTCTAGTGAGAATGCTCACCCTTGGGATGTTCGGACTTCGGGTGCTCACCGTGGGGGTGTTCGGCACCGCCCATCATCGCGGCCATCTCTTCGGTATTGCGTTTGGCCAGGTCATGCAATTGGGTGACGACCGCTTCATCATCGGAAGTCATCATCGTCACGATGGCGGCCTCGCCATTGACGCGCTCGGTCTTGACCCCACCCATCATCAGCATGCCGGTGGTCTGACAGCTCTGGCACATCTTGAGGCTCATGGGGTTGACCTGCCCGGACTGGATCTTCATGCCCAGCTCATTCATTTTCTGTTCCGCCGTGGCCATGGCTTCGGCGTAGGCCGGGTCGATGGTCATGATACTCATCATGCCCTTCTCGATGGTGTGGTTTTCCCACGTGGTGTGCGCGAGCAGCTCGGGGTCTTCCATCAGATTCTTGCAGAAGGCGCAGTTCTCGAAATCGAACCAGCCGGATTCCGAAATCATGGGGTGGCCGGCCACCGCAGCGGTTGCCAGGACGGTGACAATACAAACGGAAACCACTACATACAGGGCAATTTTCTTCATTTTCGACTCCTCGGCAGGGGTGGTGGAAAAAATCAGGTCGCGGCCGGGTCGCTGGATTTCTTGGTCGGCTTGTCGCTTTTCTTGGGCTCGTCGTTGGCGCGGCGGCGTTTGCCGCTCTTGCGCAGCTGGATGCGTTCCAATTCGGTGCGCAGATCGTCCAGCGACAGCCCGCGTTTGATATTGCCGTCGACCACCACACTGATGGCCCGGGTTTCTTCGGAAACCACGATGACGATGGCGTCGCTCTGCTCGCTCATGCCGATGGCGGCGCGGTGCCGCGTGCCCAGCACATAGCCCAGTTCTTCGCGCTCGGTGATGGGCAGGATGACTGCCGCGGCGGCGATCTTGCCCTGGCTGATGACCACCGCCCCGTCGTGCAGGGGGCCCGGTACGGTGAAAATGGCTTCCAGGGTGGCGGCCGTGATTTCCCCGTCCAGGGGCACACCCTTCTTGATCCAGTTGTTCAGCCGCACTTCGCGCTCGATGACGATCAGGGCGCCCAGGCCCCGTTTGGCCATCTTGCGTACGGCCTCGAGTATCTCTTCTTCCTGGGGGATTTCCGCCACTGAGCCGAACAGGCCCAAGCCCCGGCGCAGCCCCAGGTTGGTCAGGGCCGACCGCAGTTCAGGCTGGAAGATGATGATGAAGGCCACCACCCACACCGTTTGCAGGGTGCCGATGATGCGTCCGACGACGATCATGCCAAGGTTGCTGGCCACGAACGAGAGCAGCAATAGCAGGCCCAGGCCCACGAACATCTGGATAACGCGGGTGTCCTTGATGAACACAATCAGGCGGTACAGCAAATAGGCCACGATAAGTATATCGAGGATATCAATGATGGGGCTGTTGGCTATGTTTTCCCACATGGTGGAGACAACCTAGCACCGGCAGTGGAGTTGCTCAACCGGAACTTCGGTTCCGGGGTGTCTAATTCACGGGTGCAATTTTGTCCTGCTGATCATTCGGCTTTACGTGGCGCCCCGCAGGACATCGCTCGCATGACTTCCAGAAACTGAACCGTGGCCGCCACGTCATGCACCCGCACCACTGAAGAGCCTCCGGACCAGGCCGCCGTCAGGGCCGCTAAGCTACCGGGCAGTCGGTCATCCACACCGGCACCGGTCACGCCGGCGATGAACCGCTTGCGGCTGGCGCCCAACAGGTGGGGGCGGCCTGCCGCCACGATTTTCAAGTCCTTCAGCAGCGCCAGGTTGTGCCCCAGCGCCTTGCCAAAACCGATCCCCGGATCAACCAGGATCCGTTCCGCCGCTACGCCGGCTTCTTCAGCCAGGGCGGCCCGGGCCGCCAGCCAGCCGGTGATCTCGGCCACGACATGGCGGTAACTCGGCTTGCGCTGCATGGTGCCGGGCGTGCCCTGCATGTGCATCAGCACCAGTCCGCAATTGCGGGCCGCCGCCAGGGCAAACATCTGCGGATCAGCGCCGGCCGAAATGTCATTGATGGCGCAGGGCGTGAGATCCAGGGCCTGGCGCGCCGTGTCGGCCCGCACCGTATCGATGCTCAGGGGGATGTCGGTTTCGGCGACCAGCGCGGTCAATACCGGCAGCAGGCGGTCGGCTTCTTCCTGGGGGCTGATCGGCCGGGCTCCCGGCCGGGATGATTCCGCGCCGAGGTCCAGCAGGTCGGCCCCTTCGGCCACCAACTGCAGGGCCCGGGCCACGGCCGCTTCGATTTTACCGGCGCGGCTGCGGCCGTAAAAACTGTCGGGCGTGAGGTTGACGATGCCCATGACCAGAGGCCGGCCGTCGGGCTTGAGGGTGCAATGTCCGAGGTCCCAGGCAGGCGCGACAAAGGGGGCCCTCAGGCCCCCTTCAGGTATCTCAGCGGGGTGATCCGGGCTCACGAGCGCTCGTCCGGATCACCGTTTTCCGCCGGTATGTCGTCTGCCGGTGCGTCATCCACCGGAGTGTCGCCCACCGGAGTGTCTGCCGAGGGCTTGTCCGCGGCCGCGGCCTCATCCGACGGTTCCTGAACCGCCGCTTCGTCATCACCAGTGCTGTGGTCGATGTCGAGTTCCACCTCGGGCAACTTCTCGCCCTTCATCAACATTTTGAATTCTTCACTGTCGATGGTTTCGCGCTCAAGCAGCGCCGCGGTAACCACTTCAACCTGCTCGCGATTTTCCTGCAAGATTACGCGGGCCCGCACCAGTTGTTCGTCAACGATGCGCCGCACTTCGTTGTCGATATCCTGCAGTGTTTTTTCACTGTGGGTGGTCTGGCGTCCGTAGTCGCGGCCCAGGAAAACCTGGCCGCCACCCTCTTCGTAAGAAATCGGTCCCATCTTGCCGCTCATGCCCAGGCTGGTGACCATCGAACGGGCCAGGCTGGTGACCTGCCGGATGTCCGAGTAGGCACCCGAGCCGATCTTGCCGAGGAAGATTTCTTCGGCCACACGCCCACCGAGGGACATGCAGATCTTGTCGACCAGCTGCTGCTCGTCGTGAGTGTACTGGTCTTCCACCGGCAGGGTGAAAGTCAGCCCCAGAGCCTGGCCGCGGGGGATGATCGTCACCTTGTGCACCGGGTCGGCTTCGGAACAGTGATAGGCCACAACGGCATGTCCGGCCTCGTGGTAGGCCGTTTCCTTCTTCACCTTGTCGGTGAAGACACGGCTGCGGCGCTCGGGCCCAAGCATGACCTTTTCCTTGGCGTTTTCGAAATCGTCCATGGTCACCGCATCGTGGTTGTTGCGGGCAGCCAGCAGGGCCGCTTCGTTGACCAGGTTCTCCAGGTCGGCCCCGGCCATGCCCGGCGTACCGGCGGCAATCTTCTGGGTCGAAACCGATTCGTGCAGAAAGGGCAGCTTCTTCATGTGAACCTTGAGGATGGCTTCGCGACCGACCAGGTCAGGCATGTCGACCACCACCTGGCGGTCAAAGCGGCCCGGACGCAAGAGCGCCGGATCCAGGACATCG
The DNA here is from genome assembly GCA_964562635.1 of uncultured Fibrobacteraceae bacterium. Classification (GTDB taxonomy): domain Bacteria; phylum Krumholzibacteriota; class Krumholzibacteriia; order LZORAL124-64-63; family LZORAL124-64-63; genus JAGRNP01. Next base: position 30,887 of record CAZLUL010000017.1, read on the forward strand.
GCCCGGTTGGTGGCCGCCAGCAGGATCACGCCTTCGTTGGATTCGAAGCCGTCCATC
>CAZLUL010000018.1:0-30922 GCA_964562635.1 uncultured Fibrobacteraceae bacterium
CCGGATGAGCGCCAGCTGGACGATCTTGTCACGCTCCACATCGATGCCGGTGGTCTCGAGGTCGAAGACGACCAACGGGCGGGTGAGGTTGAGGTTCTTCATCAGAGGCCTTTCGGGGGCTGGAATGGCGCGCGGGAATTCGGAGGTATTATGGCGTGGAATACCGATCCAGGCAAGGTGTGAGGCGGTGTAAAACAAGGAGCCTGCCCGAAAACCGGACAGGCTCCAAGGAAAACCGAATGATCTGACGGTTCAACCTTGCGGCTTCACCAGGGCGGATCAGACGTTTTCAATTGTTGGCACCACATGCACCCACTCGGGGTGGTGTTCGCTGCCGCCGGTGTGAATGCCGGTCAAGGTCTGGCGCAATTTCAAAGTCAGCGCGCCTTCGCCGCCAGCAGCGATCGTGTGATCCTTGCCCTTGTAGTGGATCACGCCCACCGGGGTCACCACCGCAGCGGTGCCGCAGGCAAAGACTTCCTTCAACTTGCCGCTGTGCGCGTCTTCAATGATCTGGTCGATGGGCGGCTGCTCTTCAACCCAATTGTGGCCCATGCCCTTGAGCAAAATGCCCACCGAGTCGCGCGTCACGCCGTTGAGAATCGTATCGCCGGCCGGCGCAGTGACCACCTGATCATCATACACGAAACAGATGTTCATGGCGCCCATTTCCTCGACATATTTCATCTCTTTGGCGTCCAGCCAGATGATATTGTCGTAGCCCGCGGCCTGGGCCTGCTGGATGGGCAACAGGGACGCGCTGTAGTTGCCGCCGGTCTTGGCGAAGCCCGTGCCGCCAGAGGCCGAGCGCACGTATTTTTCTTCGACCCGCAGGCGCAGCGGGTTGATGCCGCCAGCGAAATACGAGCCCACCGGGCCAATGATGATGTAGAAGATGTACTCGGTGCTGGCCTTAACGCCCAATCCGACCTGGGTCGAAATCATCGTCGGCCGGATGTACAGCGCGTTGGGGCTTTCGGGCACCCATTCGCGGTCGAGGTCGATCAGCAGATCCAATGCCTCGGCGAAAAGTTTTTCATCAACGGGCGGCATGCACATGCGCTCGCAGCTGATGTTGAAGCGCGAAATGTTTTTGTCGGGGCGGAACATGTGCACCGTATTGTCGGCCGCGTTCCGATAAGCCTTCATACCCTCAAATATTTCCTGACCATAGTGCAGCACCTTGGCCGCGGGGTCCATACTGAACGGACCATAGGGCTGGATGCGCGGGTTGGACCACTGGTCATCCTTGAAGTCCATCAGGAACATGTGCGGCGTGAAAACCCGGCCGAAGCCGTAGTCACCAGCGGGGGGCGATTTGGGACTGGGATTGCGCGTGATTTCGATATTCATCCCGTTCTCCTCGATAAAACTGGGGGGAAACAACCCTGATTAGAGTTTCTCCATGGAGTCAAATTTCGTCAAAAATGGATTTAAAATCAAGCCTAGCGGATCAATAAGGGTTCACGACAGCGGTACCGGCAGACAAAAAATTACCCGGATGTGCCGTCGCCCTGGGCACATCCGGGTAGGGGGTGCGATGGAGCTGGGTTCGCCCGGCCAGCCCCACCGCCATGAAATCCGACCCCTCGCTCAAAAAGCCGGATTTGGAGGTATGCCTACCATATTGCAAAGACGATGCCGAAAACACGGGACACTTCTTAGTATGTTGACTGCAGGCCTGTTAGATCTTTTGGCACACTTTTGCGCCTTCCTTGGCCCTGTCCAAAAACCGAAAAAGTGTCCCACAAAAGTGTCCCACTTCTGATCAGGGGCGGGACAGTGGGACACCTCGCAACAGGCCCCTGGCGCCGGGTGCCTGGCAGGACCAGCCAACTCTTCCTAAGCTCGACTAGAGAGACCCTTGCTATTTCCGCCCCTGGAAAGAGGTTCGAAATGTCGAAAAATCACGCCCGGAGTACGGCGCCCTGGCGCGCCGGGCATCCCGTCAGAATCTTCGGCCCAGTGCTGGTATTGCTCGTCACCACCGGTGCCTTGCTGAACCTGGCGGGATGTGATTCAGACGACCCGGCCATGCCCAAGCCGCCCACCACCCTCAGCGAAATCATCAGTCTTGAGGCCGAACCCGAGTTCACCGCCGGCACCGCCAACACGGTCACCTGGACCGTCGAAGATATCACTGCCAAAACCATCCCCGAGGGTTGGTCCTTTCTCGCCCAGCGATCCACCGATCCGGCTTTCGAGTTGGACTTGACCGAGAGCCCGTGGACCAGCGAGGACCAGCACACCTTTGATGGTCTGGACGATGCGGCGACCAGTCACTACCGGGTCAAGGCGCGCAACGGTGCGGGTCTGGAGTCGGCATGGTCCGAGGCTGTGACCACGACCCAGGATGCTGTGGCCCCGGTGGCTGAAGTGTTGGCCCTGGAGGACGACCAGACCAGCCTGCTGTTCAACGTCGAGGTGACCGTCGCCGAAGACGCGACCAGTGGTGTGGCCCAGGTCGAGTTGTGGTACAGCAAGAACGGCGGCGATTTGCAACTGCACGGCGTGGTCGAGCCGGGCGTCGTCAGTTTTCAGACCGACGAAGGCGGGCCTCACGAGTTTGTGGCCCTGGCCACCGACGTGGCCGGCAACGCGCAGCAGATGCCCAGCGAAGCGCAGGCCGGCACGCTCGTGCCCGAGCCCATCATTCTGGTGGATTCCGGGGGGTACGCGTGGGACGTCACCAACGCCGTGCTCAAACACCGGATTGCCCTGAATTTCTGGGAATTTGGCCTGGGGCGGTTCACCATCCGGCCGGCCATTGATCCACCGATGATCAGCCCCGGCCATGCGGGCTACCCGGACCCCAACAACCTGGCTGACATCGTGGCGGTGAACTTCGACGGCGACATCCGGGCCTACAAAATCGGCGATTTGTCAGGGCGTGAAGTCGCCGACGACGTGGTGAACGGAGTGCCGATGGCGGCAACCTACTGACCTCTCTGCGATTCGGTTGTAGTTTACAGCCGCGTATTGAACGGACAGACGTTGACCTTCGCCGCCAGTGGTTGGACCTGGCACGACATCTTCATCCTCTGGGATTACGAGACGGGCAGCCTGTGGTTCCCCGGCCTGGGTTTCCCCGGCGGCACGGATTTCCTGCAGTGCATTGCGGGGCCGTTGCAGGATCAGAGAGTGAACGCGTTGCCCTACTTCCGCGGGCTTTGGAAGTCCTGGTACGGGGCCAATCCGACCACCAAGATGGCGGCGATCAAATAGCCATTGTCCGGCAAACAAAAAGGCCGCTCCTGAGGGGGCGGCCTTTTTTGATAAGCACCGGAAGTGTCTACTCCACCAAAACCACCGGCCGCACATCCCGCACGACCTCACCACCGAGGGTCGTGACCAACTGCACATGGTAGACCCCGGAGGCCGCCGGGCGACCGGCCTGATCGGCCCCATCCCACATCACACTATGATGACCCGCTGCCAAATGACCCACGCGAAAATCGCGCACCAAATGACCGCGGGTATCGTACACCGCGAGCTCCACCTCACCAGCGCCCGCCATTTCAAAGTGCAGCCGCGTCGAGGGGTTGAAAGGGTTGGGCACGTTGGGCAACAGTTGCGCGCCATGGCGCAGTGGCGGGCCGTCGGGCACGGGCGAAAGTGGGTTGCTGAGCGAAAAATCGGCCACGCGCGGGGCGTGATCGCTGGCCACCCAGCTGTCATCCTGCACCAAACCGTTGGCCGCCAGGGTGGCCGGCAACATGGTGCGTGTTTCCAGTATGTAGTGATTTTTCAAGGTCATAGCACTGTCTGTATACAGTATCCAATCCAGAACGCCGGGATAAAAGGAGCTGAAATCGTTGCGCCAGGTGAAACTCGCGCGGCCGTCCGGGTGGCGGGTCGGAGGCACGGCCAGGTCGGTACCGTCCCAGTCCGGTGCCGAGTCCGGGCCATAGATTCCTTCGTTGATGATGTCGCCGGTCAGGATCGTATCGAGCTGCTGGCGCCAACCGACGAGGTTGAAATCGCCGCCCAGAACGACGGGCGTATCGACCGGCAAAGTGATCGCGCCACCGGCGGTGCGAGCATCGGCCAGGAACTCGATGACCGAGTCAGCTTCTTCCTGGCGGTCGTTGTCGGCAGTGCAGCAGCGCCAGTGGTTGGCGATGACCAACAGGTCGGTGTCGTAGCCTGCGCCGAGTTCGACCAGCGCTGCGGTGATCCGGTAACCGGGGTTCACTTCCCAGCTGTCGAGAATGGGAAAACGGCTGACGATGACATTGCCCTGATCGAGCTTCACGCCGTCCCAGCTTTCGCCCGGGCCACTGGGCAGGTGCTGCTCGATGATGGCCACCGCTTCGCTGGCGTTGTGGTTCCAGGTCTCGCAGAGGATCAATACGTCGGGGTCCATGGCATTCAACAAACGGCCTTGCGCAGCTTCGCTCGAACCGCCATCGAACAGGCCATCGTTCTGCACATTCCAACTCGCGACCCGGATGTCTTCGGGCGCGTCTTTCGCCAGGCTCAAAGTGGGCGCCACATCGCTGCCGGCGGCAAAGGTGTAACTCAGGCCGCCGCTGTCGGGCATGGTGTCGCCACTGTTGGCGTCACGCAGCACGAAGCGCACCTGATTGCCGGTGAACAGCGGGTCCGACCCGTTGGGCAACGCGTCTCGGCGCAGGGCCAATTCGAACTCGGTATTGCTGACCGTCGGGCCCACCAAAAGCCCGATGTCCGGATGGTCGATATTCGTGGCGCCGGGGCTGTAGAAGGTGCCCGAGCGGCCCCCCAGCTCCCACACCAATTCGGCGCCGATGCCGCCAAAGCTGGTGCCGGTGCCGGCGTTCAGGTCGGTGTCGACGTAAATCCGGATGTCCTGCTGCTCGTCCGGCTGCACCTCACCGCCGGTTTCGAAACGGATGTACAAATAGTCCTGATCGTTGGCCACCCACACGTTGGCGAAGTCTACCGTGCTGCCGTCATTGGGGTTATCGGACCCGGCCAGGGCTACGCCGGCCCAATCGTCGAAAAAGCCATCAAGTTGGATGGGGACCAAGGCGGCGGTGGCGGGCACGGCTACCAGAGCCGCCAGGGCGCTGAACAGAAGCAAAAGGCGGGCATTCCGGGCGAGTTGAGCCACGATTATCTCCTCTGAATTCATAAGATGCGCTTACGAGAGACGCAATTATAACAGATGTGTGGTTTTTATACAAAATCCAACACGCACGGGTCTAGGCGGGTTTCTTGCCCGAACCTTGCAACACCAAACCGCCAACAATCAGCACCAGGCCCACCACCGTGCCGGGCAAGATGTGTTCGCCCAGCACAAAGTGGATAAAAATCAGGGACAGGAATGGCGACAGGAATATGAGGTTGGCGATCTTGGCCGTCGAGCTCGTCAGGCGCATGGCTGTCAGCCACAGCACGAACGTGAAGCCCATTTCGAAAGCACCCACGTAAGCGCCTGCCAATATGCCTTTTCCGGTGAAATCCAGGTCGCTGAAGACGACCGTCACGGCCGTCACCAAGGGCAGAGCGAAGGCAAAACCCAGAAACAGGCCAGCCACCGGGTCCAGGGCGTTTTTGTCCTGGCTGAAACGCGTATTGCCCAGCCAATACAGGGCCCAAATGATGGTGCTGCCGAGGGCCAACGCCACGCCAAGTGGGCTGGAGACATGCAACTCGTTCAACTTGCCGCCGGTCGAGATCACCACCACACCGAAGTAGCAGATCAGGCCGCCCACACCATCCCGCCAAGTCAGGCGGTGGCCCAACAGAGGCACTGACAGGAGAGTCAGGGTCAGGGCCCAGGTGTAGTTCAGGGGTTGGGCTATTTGGGCCGGCAGCAGCGAGTAGGCCTTGATCAGCACCAGGTAGTACAAAAAGGGATTGAGCGCGCCCAGGCCGGCGGTGCGCAAGAGCTGCTGGCCCGTGACCCGGGGCAAATCACGCCAGCGACCACTGACAGCCAGAACCAGGCCTAACGACAACAGGGAAAAGATGTTAGCCAGAAAAAGCAATTGATAGTGGTCCAGATGGCGCAAGGCCAGTTTGAACGCCGTGCCGACTGTAGACCAGGCCAAGACCGCCGCCAGGCCGAATAAAGTGGCTTTTCGTTGGTTTAAATTCGTCTTTATGGTCATAATATATGTTGATTATGAAAATAATATTGCAATTTCGCTATATCTCGCGTAGAATCATATAAAGGGTTCATTATCTCCACCGATACCTAAGCTTGGGACATTCGAACCGGTTTGACCGAAAGGAGCACCGCTCTTCCATGCAGCCTTCCCGCGACATACAGACGATGCGCCTCGAGATCAAACTGGTCCTGAAACTCTTGTTGGGCATGATCGAGTCGTCGTTCATGCACGAAATCCAGCTCCGGGCCCTGACCGAAATGATCCGGCTGACCGAAAGCCAGGTGGGCTTCCTTTTCCTGGTGGACGAAGACGCCAACGAGATCCGGATCAAGCTCATTGCCACGGCCGACGAGACCGAATACCCACTATCTACAACCAGCGCCATCGACCTGAACCTGCAAGGTTGCTGGCGGGCCTGTGTCGACCGCCGCGAGCCGGTGGTCTGCAACCAGACCACGCTCTTGCCGCTGCTCGTCGACCACGACCTCGGGCCCCTGGCCAGTTCCGTGATCCTGCCCGTTATCGTCAAGGACAAGATCGTCGCCGTCATCGGTGTCGGCAATCGGGAATTGCCCTACGAACCGCTTGACGCCGAGGTGCTGCACGAGCTGGCCGCCGGCCTGTGGCGAGTCGTGGCCCGCAAAGAACTGCACGACACCATTGCGGACGGCACGATATAGGCGATTACTCCACGGCGATCGGGAAACCGGCCGCCTCCCAGGCCAGCATGCCCCCCCGCAGATTGAACGTTTTTTCGTGACCCAGGTCCTGCATGATGTGCACCGCGAGTGAACTGCGGCGGCCCATCCGGCTGACAAAAACGACGCCACTTTCGCGAGGCAGACCCGGCCCCTCGGCGGTCAGCCGGCGCAGCGGCAAACTGAACGAACCTTCAATATGCCAGTCGCGGTATTCTCCCGCTTCGCCCACATCAATAACCACCAGTTCACTGTTGGGATCGCTCATCAGGAAGCGCACTTCGCTGGGCGCCAATTCCTGGATCCGGTGCTCGGGAATTTCCGACAACTCGGGCAGATTGGCGGCGTGGGAATCCTTGGGCAGCGCCTGGCACTCGCCGAACACCCGCTCCTTGCACTCATAAATACAGAAGCCCGGATGCAGCACCTTGTGGAAAATGTGGCTGATGGCGTTGTCGGTGTTCAGGATGTTTTCGCTGCCGAGCATGCGCTGGAATCCGTAGAGCCCGATCATGTGCAATACGCCAGGGCGCACGCCTTCGAGGAACACATCACCACCGCGTTTGCGATAACGGCGCACGACGGCCTCGAGCATGTGGATGCCACTGACATCGCAGATGTCCACCATGTGCATGCGCAGCAGCAGGAAGATCTGGCCGGGATTGGCCTCCTGGTTTTCGCGCAGCACTTCTTCGATGTGGTTGGCGGCCCCGAAGTACAGGGAGCCTTCGATTTCCATGACTCCCAACTGGGGACACACCGTGGTTTCCTTGGCTTTGATGAAGTGGCGGAAATTTTCATCCGGCACCACGGCGTACACGCCCGGGGTCGAGGTCTTGATCAGGTAGCGCGCAAAGCTGACGAGCATGCCGGCCAGCACGGCAAATTCCAGCGGCAGCATGATCGTTGCTGCCAGGGTCGAGCCCATGATCCAGGTGTCGCCCTTGCTGGTGCGCACCACCCGGCGCATTTCTCGCCGGTCAACCATGCCCCACGCCGTGACCAACAATACGCCAGCCAGAGCGGCCCGCGGCAGGTACACCGCCAGGGGCGCCAGCAGGATCATCGCCACCAATACCCACAGGCCGGAAAATACGCTGGCCATGGGGCTGCGGGCGCCAGAGCCATGGTTGACGGCCGTGCGGGTGAACGAACCGCTGACAGCATAGCCCGAAAGAAAACCGCTGAAGATGCTGGCGAGTCCCTGGCCCACGAATTCCTGATTGCTGTCCAGGCGCTGGCCGGTCTGGCTGGCGACACTGCGGCTGATGGACATCGCTTCAACCAGGCCGATGGCCGCCACCGCCAGGGCGCCGGGGGTCAGGTTCCAGATTAGCTGGAAGTCCAAAAACGGCAGATCGGCGAAGGGTGGCAGGCTGCGGGGAATCGCACCCAGGGCCAGCACCCCCTGGGCCTCCAGGTCGAACAGGGCGGTCACGGCCGCGGCCAGAACCATCCCGATCAGGGCCGCCGGCAGATGGGGGCGGAATCGCTTGAGCAGGGCGATGATCACGATGACGCCGAGGCCAAGGGCAAGACTCGGCAGGTGGGTCGCGCTGATTTCGTGGAAGATGGCCTGGAGGGTCTGGCCCATTTCCGGCGAGCTGATAATGTCCAGGCGCAACAGGTGACGGAGCTGGTTCACGCTGATCAACAGGCCCGCGCCGGCGGTGAATCCAACGATCACGCTGTCGGCCACGAAGTTCACCAACACGCCCATGCGCAACAGCCCCATCACCAGGCGGAACACGCCCACGATGATGGCCATGTAGCCGGCCGCCGCCAAAAATTCGGGCGTGCCCGGCTGGGCCACCGTCAGCAGCGAAGCCAGAACCAACAGACTCGCTGCGTTGGTCGGGCCGGTGTGCAAGTGATGTGACGACCCCCACAGCGCACCGACAATGGCCGCCACGATGGCCGCATAAAGACCCATCTGGGGCGGCAGTTCGGCGATCATGGCGTAGGCCATCGCTTGGGGCAATAGAACCACCGCCACGGTCAAACCAGCCACCAGGTCGGAGCGCAGGAACGAACCCTCGAACTCGCGCCACACCCGCACCGGACGGGAGAAGTAGACGGACTCCTCCTTCAGCCAGGCTCGCAGGCGGTACAGGTTGGTATGGCTGTTTTCGCTCACGATCGTATTCTCATCGCGTGTCTCATTGTTTGAGGCGGTGCTCCGTTTTGATGATGCGCCGGGTGCCCGTCTCGTAGCGCAGCACGAGCGAATGAGTGTCTACTGTTTGTCCGTGAAAGTTGACGCCGCCGAGCAGCCAACCATCGGTGATGCCGGTGGCCGAGAAAAAGACCTCCTTGCCCGAGACGAGATCATCGCGGGTCAGGATCTTCGTCAGGTCCATTTCCTGTTCGCGGCAGGCGGTCGCCTCGGCTTCACTTTGTGGCGCCACCCGGGCCATGATCGCCCCGCCGAGCGCCTTGACCGCACAGGCAGCCATCAACCCTTCGGCCGCGCCGCCAATGCCCATCAAGACGTCGATGGCCACGTTCGGGTCCGCGGCCATCATGGATCCGCCGATGTCGCCGCCGTTGCGCATCAAGACCCGCGCGCCGGCCTTGCGCACCTCGGCGATCAGCTGTTCGTGGCGAGGGCGGTTGAGGATGAAAACGACCAGGTCGCGGATTTCCTTGCCCTTGGCCCGCGCGACGGTGGCCAAAGTCCAACCGGGTGGCGCATCCAGGGCGTCGGGTCCGATCGAATCGGCAACCGTGCGGTCGACCACCAGTTTATTCAGATACACGGCCGGGCCCGGTTGCCACATCGACCCGCGCGGCGCCAGGGCGGCCACCGACATGGCGCCGGATTTGCCCTGGGCCACCAGGGTGGCGCCGTCGATGGCATTGATTTCCACGTCCAGTTCCGGGCCCTTGCCCGTGCCCACGTCACAACCGCTGTCCAGGGGTGAGTGTTCGCCGGTGCGGCCCTCTTCGCCCGAAACGATGCGGCCCTGCATGGGCAGGTGGTTCAACACCGCGGTGATCGCATCCTGGGCGGCGTGGTCAGCGGCATGGCGGTTGTCCAGGCCCATCCAACGGCTGGCCGCCAGGGCGCCCACTTCAGTGACCCGCACCAGACTCAGTCCGGGGTGATGGGGCGGCTCGCGCTTTTCGGCGGGAAAACTTTTCGGGGATACCCACATGACAGGCCTCACGAACGTTGGGGTGAGAGCTTTGAGTTATCATAGCGGCGGCCGGCAACCGCGTCAGCAACTTCATCGGTGGGCCAAATCGGTTCGGGTCCGAAAATGGCGAGATCATTTGGGCCGCTGCCCTTATCATGGTTCTATGAAACTTGATTCTGACATCTGCTACCGCGCTGTGCGCAGCCGGGACTCCCGCTTCGACGGGCGTTTTTTCACGGGCGTCAAAACCACGGGCATCTACTGCCGGCCGGTGTGCCCGGCGGTGACACCTCACCAGAAAAACGTGACCTTCTACAACTGCGCCGCCGCCGCCGAAAAAGCCGGCTTCCGGCCCTGCCGCCGCTGCCGGCCCGAAACCTCGCCCGGCACGCCGGCCTGGCTGGGTACCTCGGCCACCGTTTCGCGCGCGCTGCGGGACATCAACGATGGTTATCTCGATCACCACACTGTCGATGACCTGGCGCTGCGCCTGGGCATCGGGCCGCGCCATTTGCTGCGGTTGTTTGATGATCACCTGGGCACCTCCCCGGTGGCGGTGGCCCAGACCCGCCGCGTGCACTTCGCGCGCAATCTCGTGGAGCAGACCGAATTGCCCATGGCCCGCATCGCCTTGGCGGCGGGGTTTGGTTCGGTGCGGCGTTTCAACGACCTGCTCAAAAGCACATTTCGGCGCACGCCCAGCGAATTGCGGCAGGGCGCCAGTGGCCCCAGTAATCAACCCGCGGCCGATGGCACCGCCCTCACCTACCGCCTGCCGTTTCGGCCGCCCTATGACTGGCAGCAGTTGGTGAAATTTTTGGCGGGCCGGGCCATCCCGGGAGTCGAATCGGTCACCCCGGAGGCCTACCGGCGCACGATCGTCTTTGGTGGGCAACCCGGCCGCTTGGAAGTGGCGCCGGTCGCTGGACAGGATCATTTGCTACTGCGCGCCTGGTTGCCGGATTTGACCGGCACGATCGATTTGGTGGCGCGGGTGCGGCGCATGTTCGACTGCGGCGCTGACCCCGTGGCCATTGGCGAACACCTCGGCGCCGACCCTCTGCTGACGCCGCTGGTGGCGCGGCGCCCAGGCTTGCGCCTGCCTTCGGGTTGGGACCCTTTCGAAATGGCCATCCGTGCCATTTTGGGCCAGCAGGTTTCCGTGGCGGCGGCCACGACCATCTCGGGCCGCCTGGTGGCGCGCTGTGGCATTCCCCTGGAAAATCCCGACGGCGAATTGACGCATCTTTTTCCCACGCCGGCCCTGCTCGCCGCAGCGGACTTGTCGGATCTGGGCCTGACCACCCGCCGCGCTGCCACCGTCAACGGTTTCGCCGCCGCGGTGCACGAAGGCCGGCTGAATCTGGAAGCCCCGTTGGGATTGGACGATTTTGTGACCCGCGCGGTGGCCTTGCCAGGCATCGGACCCTGGACCGCTCAGTATGTGGCGATGCGGGCCTTCGGCGAACCCGATGGTTTCCCGACCCGCGACCTGGGCCTGCTGCACGCCGCCCCGGGCGTGGACCTCAACACCCATTGCGAACAGTGGCGCCCGTGGCGCGCCTACGCCGCGCTGCACCTTTGGGCCAGCCTTGGCGATACTTCCGGAGGATAGAAATGAGCGCAACGATCTGGCACAGCGACATGACCTCACCCCTGGGCAAGCTGCGGCTCGAAAGTGACGGCGTCGCCCTGACCCGCATTGCCCTGCCGCTGGAAAAACCCAAGGCCGTTCGCCAGACCAGGCGCCGGGATGACCTGGAAATTTTTGCCTCCGCCCGCCATCAGTTGGAGTCCTATTTCAGCGGTCAGGCCCAGGAATTTGACCTGCCCCTGGCGCCTTCCGGCACGCCTTTTCAGCGGGAAGTTTGGGCAGAATTGAGGCGCATCCCAAGGGGCGAAACCATCAGTTACGCGGAGTTGGCGCAGCGGGTGGGCTCGCCGCGCGCGCACCGGGCGGTGGGCGCCGCCAATGGGCGAAACCCGCTGCCGATTGTGGTGCCCTGCCACCGCGTTGTGGGCTCCAATGGGCGGTTGACGGGCTTTGCCGGGGGCCTGAAGGCCAAGGCCTGGCTTTTGCGCCTGGAAAAAGCGCCGCTCGAGTGCCTCAAATCCCTGCCCCGAAATGCGTAAACCTCAATACTGGCACTAAAGAAAACGCCTGTTCAACCGAAATAAAGGGCAACTGAACACCTTCAGACGGAGTTGGACTGCGCGATGATGAGGAGCCGGGCTTTTCAAAACATTTTTCCAAGCGGAATGCTGGTCATTCTGCTGATCTTGCTCACGCACCCGACGACCCTCCAGGCCGAGACCGTCATCGCCAGCGGCGGTGACACCTATTCCCCATTCCACTACGTGGAGAACGGCGAAGCCACCGGCTTTGACGTGGAGTTGCTGCAAGCGATTTCACGCACCACGAATATCGATCTGGAAATTCGCCTGGCTCCCTGGCGCGAGGCCCGTGAAGGCCTGGCCGATGGCTCGGTCCAGGTGCATGTCGGCATGACGATTTCGCCCGAGCGCGAACAGGAATTCCGCTTCGCCACGCCCCACCTCAGTCAGCACTATAAGATTTTTGTCCGCCGCGATACCGATGACATTTCGGGTGAAGAGGACCTGGGCGGCAAGCGCCTCATCGTCCAGCGCGAAGGCGTGATGTCCCGCTACGTCGTCAGCCAGGGGTATACCGACAAGCCGTTGTTGGCCACCAACGCCGAAGAGGCCCTCCGTATGCTCGCCACCGGCCAGGGCGATGCCTGTCTCATGTCTGAACTGCGCGGGCTGCATGTGATCCGCACCCTGGGCCTGAAAAATCTGGAGCGTGTGGGTGACCCGGTCTACCAGACCTTCTACGGTTATGCGGTCGCGCCGAGCCACGAAGAACTGGTGCCTCGGCTGAACCAGGGGCTGACCATCCTCAAGGAAAGCGGCGAATACGACGCCATCTACGACAAATGGTTCGGCGTGCTGCAGGCCGATCGATTGTCGACCTGGGATTATCTGAAGTACGCCGGCTGGGTGATCGTACCACTGCTGTTCGCCTTCCTGGTGGCTTCACTGTGGTCCTGGACCCTGCGCCGCCAAGTGGTGCGGCAAACCCGGGATTTGCGCCAGGCCCGCGACCAGGCCGAAGCCGCCTCCGAAGCCAAATCCCGCTTCCTGGCCACCATGAGTCACGAGATCCGCACGCCGCTCAACGGGGTGCTGGGCATGAGCCAGATCCTGATGACCTCGGGCCTGAACGAGGACCAGGCCGACCAGGTCAATACCATCAGCAAGTCCGCCGAGGCGCTGCAGGAAATCATCACCGACATTCTCGACTTCTCGCGCATCGAGGCCGGCGAGCGGGCCCTCGAGATCATCGATTTCCGGCCACGGCAACTGATTGCCGACACCTTCGACATCATCCGGCCCGCCGCCGAAAGCAAAGGCCTCGAGTTGCGGCTGCAAGGCAGCAATGACCTGCCGACCGCCGTGACCGGCGACCCGACGGCCCTGCGCCAGATCCTGCTGAACCTTTTGGGCAACGCCGTGAAATTCACCGACACGGGATTTGTGCAGCTGAAGGTGCGCACCGCCCGCTTGAATGACACCACCTACACCCTGGAGATAGAAGTCGAGGACACCGGCATTGGGCTGCCCGAGGACGTGGGCGCCGAGTTGTTCGAAGCCTTCACCCAGGCTGACACGTCCACCACCAGACGCTTTGGCGGCACCGGCCTGGGCCTGGCCATCTGCAAGAACCTGTTGGGCCTGATGGGCAGCCGGATCGGTATTCGCGCCCGCGACGGCGGCGGCACCGTGTTCCATTTCAAACTGGAACTGGGCGCGGCAAAAACCGTCATTGGTGACCGCGACGAAACCGTCGTCGAGGGCAAAAGCAACGGCTGGGATCCCGCCGGCCTGCGCGTCCTGCTGGTCGAAGACAACGTGCTGAACCAGAGGGTCATGAAGCTGTTGCTGAAGAAATTTGGCATCAAGATGACCCTGGCCACCGACGGCCAGGAGGCCCTGGATATTTGCGCCAACGCCAACTTTGACGCCATTCTCATGGATTGCCAGATGCCCCGCGTCGACGGATTCGAAGCGACCCGCCAACTGCGCGAGCGCGAAGGTGACGGGCCCAGAACCCCGATTATTGCCCTGACCGCCGGGGCCTTTGAAACCGATCGCGAGCGGTGCCTGACCAGCGGCATGGATGACTACCTGACCAAGCCGGTGGACGGAAAACGGCTGCTGCAGGTCTTGCAGAAACGGGTTCCCGCGCATCGTCCGCTCGTCACCGCCTAGGCGTCCATATCCTGCCAGCGACGGGCCATTCTGGCGAATACCACCAGGGCGATGATGGCCACAAAGCCGATTGCTGCAAAAGGCAGCCACACGTTGGGACCGGGGCTGTAGGTGGTCCACAAGAGGTCGGTCGCCCCGACCGCGTCCAGGCCTGACACTTCCTGCATCTTGACGAAAGCATCAGTGCGAGCCACGCCAGTGGCGGCGTCCAGCGAACCGGTTTTGCCGTCCCACAGGGCACCCTTCATGAACTCCGCATTTTCGGCCAGCCACTTCTGGGCCAGCACCGCTTTTTCACCAAAGTTGCCGTAGAAATAGCCCTGCAGGTGCGAGCCCACCAAGCCGCCGATGCCGACCGGAATGTTCACATAACCCAGGTAGAGGCCTTTTTTTCCCGGCGGGGCAATCAAAGCCAGGTACTCACTCTTTTTGGGCCCGGTCAGCATCTCACCAAAACTGAAGCACGCCACACCGATCAGGAAGATGCCCCCCACGTTGGTCAGGCCGGCCACCAGAACGCCCGCCGTGGCCATGGCCATGCCGATGACCATGGCTTCGAGAGTGCGGATCTTGCGGGCCAATATGGAAATCGGAATCACCAGCAGAACGATCAGGAGCGCATTCAGGTTGATCATCAATTCCTGCGGCACCTGCAGGCCCCGTTCGGTTTCGGCGGTCCAGCCATCGGGCAGGAAACTGACCTTGTCGATGAAGTGGGCCACGTCGCTCGAATCGTTCCAGTCGGTCAGGAAGTTCGGCTGCAGATCCCACAGCGCGTACATCATCAACCAGAAGCAGCTCATGATCAAAAGCCAGGTCACCAAACGCATGTCGCCGAGATTTTTCAGGGTGCGGATGAGAAGCTTGAGCATGCCCTCGGTCTTGTCGGCGCCACTGGCAAAATCACGGAAGGTGAACAGCATCAGGTAGTTCAGGCTCGTGATGCCCGCGGCCATGAAGAACAGCGCCTGCCAGCCAAGGCCAGTGCGCACCACATTGGCCAACATCGGGGCAATGGCCGCGCCAATGTTCACGACCCAATAGAAGATGCCCCAACCCAGGGAAGAATTGCCCTTGGTCATGTTGTGGGCCAGCGAACCCTGAATGGACGGCTTGAAGAACGCCGTGCCAGTGGCCAGTACGATCACGCCGAAGGTGAAGCCGCCGAATGAGTGCAGCGTTCCCATCATGATGTAGCCGATCACGTTCAATGTGATCGAGACAAAGAGCATTTTCTTGTAGCCGTACCGATCGGCAAAGCCGCCGGTGAACGTCGGCAACAACGACTGGAACATAAACCAGTAGCCGTAGATTTCGGCCTTGTCCGCTGCCGTGAAATGCAATCCCGACGCGTCGTCGGCCTGCATGATATAAATCGCCACCACGCTGCGAACGGAGTAGTAGGCCATGCGTTCGAACATCTCGATGATGTTCAGCATCCAGTAGCCGATTGTGAAACCGAACATCTGACGCCGTCCGGTCATGTCATCGATCTGTTCGCTGAGGTCGCTGTTCGTCATGTTGCGTCTCTCTGTTTAGCCCGCGGGACGGGTCCGGGAGGCGGGAAAGCGGTCCGGATAGTTGGTGATCACGCCACCGACGCCATGGGCGATCAGGTGGTTCATTTCTTCGGTGTCGTTCACGGTCCAGACGTGCACCGCCTTGCCGGCGGCAGTGGCAAATTCCAGTTCCGCTTCTTCAAGCAGGGATTTTTCAAGACTCAGCAGGTCCACCTTGGCGCGGAACACATCCACCGGCAGGCCTTCGCGACCAATGATGTAGCCCGTCGCAAAAGCCGGCTCTCGGGCCACCAGTTCGTCGATCAGGGCGTGGTCAAAACTGGTGACCACGCAATGGTCGGCAAAGTCCTGGTCGGCAATGGTCGCCATCAGGCGGTCCAGCAGTTCCGGCGACGAGCCGTCAGCCTTCACCTCGATATTCAGGTCCAGACGCCCCCGCGCCGCGGAAATGGCCTCGACCAGGGTCGGGATCTTTTCGCCGGCGCAGTGATGGCTGAACCAGGCGCCGGCATCCAGGGCCCTCAATTCGGTCAGGGTGCGGTCCGCCAGGGGGCCGCTGCCGCTGCTGGTGCGCTCGAGGGTCTCGTCGTGAAACAGGACCAACTGGCCGTCAGCAGTTTGCTGCACATCGATTTCAGCCATGTCCGCGCCCAAGGCTACCGCCAGTTTCAGGGCGGCCAGCGTATTTTCGGGCGCATAACCCGAAGCTCCGCGGTGAGCGCAGTTGTATACCTGTCCGAATAACTCTATCATGGAAACCTCGGAAACAAGATGTCACCGGCGGCGGCCCGGCTTGGGCTCACCTAACAATTCCAACATCCCGATCCAGGGATCATCGACGGAGCAATGATGGGCAACCCTGAAATCGAAAACCCCGATACAGCCGCACGCCCTTCAAGATACACCGAGAGACCCTTTCCGGCATACCGTCATATGCCCGGATTTACGCCGCACCCCATTCGTGACCCCGAAGGACACTCCTACGGACAACCCGAACTGGAGTTGCCGGATCTCAATTCCGACGACTGGCGAGAGTGCGAACACTTCCTCTACGGCATCGACCTGTTCAACGAGGGCTACTGGTGGGAGTGCCACGAAGTTCTCGAGGGTTTGTGGCATGCCGCGGGCATCGGCACCCCGGTGGCCCACGTATTGCAGGCGGTGATCCAGTGTGCAGCCGCCCACCTCAAGACCGCCGGCGACTGCCCCCGCGGCGCCATGCGCCTGCACGAACACTCGCTGCGCCACGCCCGGTGGTCGGGGGGCCGCAAGCTGGGCCTGGACCTCGACGAGATGATCATGGGTACACGGGCGTTCTTGACGGTCGAGGATGCGCCGGCGGCGCAACTGAAGTTGGAATTTTAGCTTCAGTTTTTTCGTGTTTTGACCGATGGTCAGCAGGTTCTGCCACCTGACACAACCTGGCCCAATGGAAAGAGAAGCCCATGCAATGGTATATGCAAGCCTGGCGAGACTACAAAAAATTCGATGGCCGCTCGCGCCGGACGGAATACTGGATGTTCCTCCTCATCAATATTGGCGTCAGTATCGCCCTGGGCTTGGTCGAGGCCATGTTTGGCTCACCCGGAATCCTCAGCTGGCTGTATTCCCTGGCTGTGCTGGTGCCCGCTATTGCGGTCAGCATCCGTCGTTTGCATGACATCGGCCTCCCCGGGCTGTGGGTCCTCCTCATACTGATCCCGTTTTTGAACCTGTTGCTGGCCCTGATCTTCCTGACCCGGGACAGCCAGCCGGGAGCCAACGAATACGGGCCCAACCCCAAAGGGGCCTAGACCTTTCGTTTGACCTGCTCGAATCAGGGTGGCCCTCGGGCCACCCTTTTTTGCCGCGGATCCGGCACAAATCGCCAAATTGTAATATAATTGAAGATAGAGATTGTTTTGTTTATTGAAGGGGCTTTTTTATGCGCAAAATCACCACCGCTCATATATTCCCCCTCCTGTGCGGATTTGTGATGCTGGGGGCCCCGTCCTGGCATTGACCACGCCAGCCCACGCCGCCTACCAACTGGGCGACACCATCAACGATTTCACCCTCAACGACCTCAATGGCAACCCGGTCAGTCTTTCGGATTTTGCCGGCGATATCATCGTCATCAACTTCTTCGCCACCTGGTGCGCCGGTTGCAACGTCGAGGCGGCCATCCTGGAAAACAACATCCACCAGGTCTACCAGGAGTACGGCGTGACAGTCATCGGCCGGGACCGGGTCTTGCGCTACGCCAAGATCCTCTTCAACGAAGAAGTCATCACCACGACCCTGAACTACCTGCTGGGGTTTGACCCGGTGGCCGACGAAGCCCAATCGTTCGGACAGGTCAAAGCCCTCTACCGCTGATCCGCCCGCGAGCTTCCGTTCTTCCGGCGTGGCATATATCTTTCCGGCTGGTACAATATCCACCGAGATCACCTGATTTGCCCACGAGCCATGGAGAGCCCATGTCCGGCCTGAAGACGCGCCCCGAAACCCACCCAATCCTGACCCTGATCATGGCTGCCCTGCTGGTGTGCCTGGCGGCCGGATGTGCCCAGGAAACCGCCCCCACCGAACCGGCCCTCGCGACGCTCACCGGCCGCGCCGTCCTGCCGGCCGATACGTTCAGCGACGGGCCCGCCGTGGGCCACGAACTGGATCCGGTGATCAACGGACGCAACCTGCCTTTTGATTCGGTGCCGCTGCAGGGTTTCTCGTCGCTACTGAGCCTGGGCGACAACCAATACCTCGCTCTGCAGGACAACGGTTTTGGCAGCCTGGCCAACAGCCCCAACTACCCCCTTCGCTGGTACCGGTTGGCAGTGCGCCTGGATGATCCGCCGCGCGAAGGCGGCCCGGTCGAACTGCTGGAAATCGTGAACCTCAGCGACCCCCACGGCTTGTTGCCCTTTGCCCTGGCTCGCGATGACAGCGCTCGCCAGCTGACCGGGGCTGATCTGGATCCCGAATCGTTTGTCCAGTTGCCCGATGGCAGCTTCTGGCTCGGCGAAGAATTTGGCCCCTCCCTGATCCACTTCAGTGCCCAGGGCGAGGTTCTCGAAAAGCCGGTCGACATTCCCATCGTGCCTTCCATGCGCCTCTTCGCCCGCGGCTCGCCCTTCTACCGCACGCCCGATCATGCGGACCTGCGCTTTTTGCGCCGCACCGAAACCCGCGATGAGTTGGCCAACCAGCCGCGCAGTGGCGGCATCGAGGGGCTGACCCTGAACCCCAGCGGCAGCCGCGCCTTCGCCGCGGTGGAAAAAGGCCTGCACGACGATCCGGTCGGCGAACGCCGGGTCATCATGGAGTTTGATCCCGCGCGCCGCTCGTTCACGGGCAACCACTGGCTGTACCTGGTCGACCGGCCGGATGTCTCGATCGCCTCCCTTGAAGCGGTGAGCAACCGCGTGCTGCTGGTGGTCGAGCGCGACACCGCCGAAGGAAAAGACGCGGAGATCAAGCGGATTTACCGCGTCGAACTGGGCCGGGTCAACGAACGCGGCTTCCTGATCAAACACCTCGTGTGCGATCTGCTGAACATCGACGACAGCGCCGGCCTGACCCACCAGGAAAAAGGAGCCGTCGGCCTGGGCCAATACTACCGTTTCCCTTACGTCACGCCCGAATGCCTGGTCATCATCGACGACAACACGCTTTTGCTGGCCAACGACAACAACTACCCCATGAGTACGGGCCGCCGGCCACCCAAGACACCGGACGACAATGAGTTCATCCGGCTGCGACTGAACCGGCCCCTCGGTTCGCCACCGCAGGCAGCGGGGCAGTAGCTCATGTCCGCGGGTCTGGAAAAGCGCCTCTTTCTGGCCTTGATGATCTTCTCGCTTGCGGTGCGTCTGGCCTTTTATCTCGAATTGAAAGACACCGACCTGGCCGCCGTGCCCCTGCTTGACAGCCAAACCTATCACGAGTGGGCCGCCCGCCTGGTGGCTGGTGACTGGGGTTGGCACGAGACCTACTGGATGGGTCCCTTGTACCCGCATTTGCTGGCCGTGGTGTATGTCATCTTTGGCGTGGGCAGCCAAGCCGCGCTGATTGGACAACTCGGCCTTTCGCTGCTCAATGTTTTCCTGCTGCGGCGTTTCGCTCTGAGCGTCCTGAGCGCCCCCGGCGAGGCAAACCGTGCCCGCGAAACCGCCCTGTTGGCCGCCGCGCTTTTTGGCCTGTACGGCGCGCCGGTTTTTTACGCCGGCAACCTGCTGATGGCCACCCTGGTCACCACTCTGATGTTGGTGGTTGCGCAGCAGGTTGTGCGGGCCATGCAGCGCCCCACTCTGCGGGTCTGGTTTGGGCTCGGCCTCGTCACCGGGCTGGCCGGCCTGGCCCGGGGCAATATGCTGCTCCTGTTGCCGCTCTTTCCCCTGCTGCTGTTCAAGGGCCTGACCGCCGCACCGACTTCCCTGGCGGCCCGAACCCGATTGGTCGCGGCGTTGTTTCTGGGCGGCGCCCTCATGCTGGCTCCCGTAACCCTGCGCAATTTATTGGTGGCCGACGATTTTGTCCTGCTGACCAGCAACGGCGGCGTGAACCTGCTCATCGGTCAGCAGGCTACCTACAAGGGCATCTTCGCCCCGGTCATGGACGAGGCCCAGGCCGAGTTTGACCCCAGCATGGAACCCACCCTGGAACGGGAACTGGGCCGCGATCTGAAGGGCTCCGAGGTTTCGCGTATTCTCGCCCATCAGGCCTGGGACGAATTTCGCTCCAACGCCGGGGCCATGCCCCTGCACTACGCCCGCAAGATCTATCGCTTTTGGAACGGCTACGAACTGCCCCAGATCGTCAGCTATGATTTCTACCGGCGCGAGTTTCGTTCGTTGTGGCCCTTGGTGGTGCCGTTCTTTCTCTTGTCGGGGCTGGGCCTGGCGGGGTTGTGGCTGTTGCCCACCCGGGCGCGCTGGATCCTGCTCGTGCTGGTCGGCGGTTATTTCCTGAGCCTGTTGCCGTTCTTCCCCACCTCGCGCTATCGCCAACCGATCGCGCCCCTGTTGGCGGTCTCGGCAGCGGCCTGGTTGCTGGCGGTCTGGCAGCAGATGCCCCGGCGCCGCCTCTGGCTGGCGACCGGGCTGGCCTTGATGCTCGCGCTGCTGCCCCGGTGGGCCTCCCTCGATCAGGCCGAGGTTCTCTGGCAGGTCTACCTGCACGAAGCCTCGCGCGCCAGCAAGTTGAACAACTCCCAAAAGACTCTGGCCAAAGGGCAGTTGGCCGAAGATGCGCGCCCGGGGTTGGCCGACACTCCCTACCACCTGTCGCTGTACCTGGAGGATTTGGGCGAGCGCCAGCAGGCCATCGCGGCCCTGGAGTTGGCCGCCAGCCGAGCGCCCCGCAACCGCCTGATTCCCTACCGCATTGGCCGCAACTACGAAGAACTGGGCGAGGCGCGCCAAGCCGTGGCCGCCTACGAACAGGCCGCCAGTCTGGATCCCGCCTGGAGCTATCCCTGGTTTCGCGGTGGCCTGGTGCTCAATAGCGAAGGGCGTCAGGACGAAGCGCTGCGGGCGATGCAAAAGGCTTACGCCCTGGCTCCCGGCAGCCAGCGCATCCGCTCCAACCTGGCCTCGCTGTACGCCGAAACCGGCAACATGGCCAAGTCTTACCGCCTGCTCACCGACCTGACCCGCGACTACCCGCTCTACCTCAACGGGTGGTTCAACCGGGCCCTGGTCGAATACTCAACCGGACGGACGGGCGATGCCCGGGCCTCACTCGCGGCCGCCAGTGCACTCAGAAACCTGTCGGTTCAGGAGCGCGAGCAGATTGACCAACTGCAGCAAACTCTTGACGGTCGTTGATGACACCGAATACCGGACGCTGAATACCGGACGAAGAGCGCAGACGCAACAAAGCCGGACTCGCAGGAGTCCGGCTTTGCTTTTTCGTCTTTGTCCTGTCGGCTACTGAGGCGCCTCGACAATTTCTCCGCAGTTGGGATTGGTCTCGCTGACAATCAGCTGCACATCCCCATTCTGGTTGCGACCCGAAGTATAGTCGGGTTGGGTCACACGAATGCTCCACGCCAAAATTGTATCACCGAATTTGGGGCCCATGACAATGGCTTCGCGGCCGGCATCCAGGTAACCCTCCTCGGCGCCGTCAGTGGTGATCAGGCAGTCCTTGGCAAACTGAATGCTGGTTTCGCCCAGTTTCCAGCCGGTCTGCCCGTCCTGCTGCAGCACTCCCGAATGAAAACTCATGCGGGGCCCTTCGTAGCGTTGGGGCCTTGTCATCCACTCGGGCTTTTCGGTGCGCTCGGGCTTCTTGTCTTTCTTGAACCAACCGGCGCCGGCCTCGGGGGCGGCAACCACCCCAAGGGCCATCACCAGGGCCAATAATAGAACCGTGATGCGTTTCATGTTGAATCCTCCTGTATGGGAAGCTCGTTGCTTGTCTTCGTATTTCATCAGTTCACCGGCGCCGCGACGGGCATCACATGATCGAAGCTTTCCTGCCACGACCGCACCGACAAGCGCTGATAGATCGAAGCGATGGGCGCAATGTTGATGCTCGCGTCACTGGACTGCACCACGACCGTGCCCTCGGTCAGATCAACCACCGGGTAAGAGGCAATACCTTGACCCAGGCTGGCGCTGCGGTCATCGGGATCTTCCTGATCCTCGGCCAAGCCACCATCGTCGTATTTCATCTGGTACAGGTAGGACGTGCCACCGGCGACGCAGGCGTCAAGGGTCGGGGCAAACGAGGTGAAGATGACCGTTTCGGCCACCACAACGGCCTGCTCGGTAACCCGTTCACCCGTCTCATTCCACAACTCCACGTACCACCCGTTGTCAGCCGTGACATCGCGGATCGTAGCGGTCTGGTTCTGCAGATCCTTCTTGTCCCAGGTCAGGCCGCTGTGGTTGTCGAAGATGCAGAAGAAGCTCTGCTGGTCGACGGTCACCATGTCGTCATCTTCCATGTAGGCACCGGAGCCGAAGTAAATGTACACGTCGCCGTTGGGGCCAAAGGCCGCCACCGGGTCGGCGGTGATGAAGTCCTTGCCCGCATAGAGTTTCGACGTGGACCAGCTGGCGGGATTGGGACTGTCGTTGGTTTCCATGCGCCACAGGCTGCCCAGGTAGTCCACGGCGTAGACCAGATCCGTCTGGCCATCAAGGTTCAGATCGACCACCACCGGGCGCGTGGTCTTGTTGCGCAACTTGTTGTCGGTGCTCAACAGGCGGGAGCCCTCAAGGGACCCGTCCCCAAGAGCAAAGGAATACAACCAGGACTCGCCCGTGTCGACATCCAGACCGCTGCCCACCAAAACGACCGGCGTGCCACCGATGGAGGTGATTTCCACTTCGGAATGATACTTTTTGCCATTGGGCAGATCGGACTGCCACAAGAGACTCGGAGAATCGGGGTTGGTGATGTCCAGGGCAAAGAGGCTCGAGCCGCCTTCGCGACCGCCGGACACCAGCACCGTGCGCCAGGAACCGCCCATCAGAACGTCCTTGACCGAAACTGTCTGGTCCAACGAATAGCGATGGCAGTAGTAGGAATCAGCCATGGCCGAGAATGACGGCAAGGCAAACTCGGGCACGAAGGCCCAGGCTTCTTCACCGTTGTCGGCGTCAAAGGCATGCATCATGCCATCGTTGGCACCCACATAGACCATCTTGCGACGATTGGAGTAGGCGGACTGGAAATTCTGGTAGCTTTCTTCAATCACAAAATCGCTGGGCGGGCCAACCACCACCGGGGTCGAGTGCACGATGTCGCCCAGGACCCAGCCCCGGCGATCGCGATACCCGTCCACGTCGTTGCCGCGGCCCCAATCGATCAGATTCGCTGCCGTGTCAACCGACGAGATATTCATGGCGGCCATGAGTGTCGCGGCGTTGCCGGGCGAGAACTCATAGGCCTGGTCGCCCAGTCCGGTAAAGATATCGCGCGCGGACTGCGAGCGTTGGGCCAGAAGCGATCCGGCCTCCCAGACGGCGGCGTCGCCATCGGTGTAGGGCAGTGCATAACTTTCAAGGAAGCCATCCCAATCGATGGGCATGAACTTGCCTCGGTACAGGCGGTCGTCGGTGCCACGTTCGGTCGAAACCACGGCCACCGCACTACCGGCCGAGATGCGGCGCAGGATGTCCTGCACGGCGTACTCGATGCTGCGCGCCAACTGCGGGGCATTGTCGGCATAGAAGAACAGGCCATCGCCATTGTCGGCGGTTTGCTGCAGCAGGGGGAGGTTCTGATGGAAGCCCACCACATAGGTGGCGACGTTCTGCTCACCCTCCAGGTCGGGGCGCAGGTCCCTCTTGTTCATCCAGTAGACGACATCGTCGAGATGGTCGCTGCAGTCATAGTTGTCCGTCAGGTGCGAGCCGATGCTCGTGCAGGAGCCCGGATCGTTCCCGTCGCCATCCGCGTCGTGCAGGTATCCACTGACATTGAGATCCATGGTCGGTTCGCCGTCAGTCACGATGATGGAAAAGTTGTACTGGCAGGGAACCTGGATGGCGGCGTCGGGACCATCATAGGAGAAGTAGTCCAACACGGTTTCGGCAGATTCGCCAAGCGGAGTCCAGGTGTTGGCGGTGATGCCGGCGATCTGGGCCTGCAGCGACGTGTGGTTCACGCCACACTTGCCGATGACATTGCCACCATCGTTGTTGTTGAATATGGTCAACCCAAAACGCAGCCGGGCCGAACGCTGGATCACCAGCGACAGGACCTCTTTCAGGACCTGGATGCGGGTCACCTGCGGAATCGCGGCGCGTTGGTCCGCGGTCGCGTTGAAATAGATCCAGTTCAGGTAATTGCCCCGATACCGACCGTCCTGGCCGTTGTCCGAATCGACCAACGAAGCCACCGGAACCGTTGGGAAGGCCCAATTGAAATCTCGCGGGGAAAAATTCCCGGAATTGCTAATAAAGTAGGTCGAATTCGTCGTAAAATTCCCGGCATAGGCCAGGTTCGAATCATAGGCCAAGTGATACGTCGCCTCGTTCATCGAGCCGGAATTGTCGGCCAGGATCATCACGTTGGCGCCCACCAGATTCTGTTTCACAAACAGGGGAATCTCGCAGACTTCCTCGGCGACAACCAGGGTCGGGACCACGCCGAAGATGAGCAAGGTGCCCACCAACAGCAGGCTGGCCCAGGCCCGGTTATGGTTGTGTTTTGAGTTCTTCATTCTATTGTCTCCTGCCGACATTTTGGACAATTGTCCTTTTCCACGTCAGTTCATTCCCAGATTTTGCGAATGTGATCAGTAGCCTTCCCGGTACAGGCGGCTCACCACCACATCCACCCCGCTTTGGCCTTCGCGACTAGCAGATCCACGGGATCCGATCCGGTAGTCGTAATCGAGATAGTCCATGCCCCAACCCGGTTTGGGTTGTTTTCTCAGAAAGTTGGTGTTGTACCGGTAGCTCTGCGAACCCTCCAATACGGTCTCCGG
Source organism: uncultured Fibrobacteraceae bacterium (assembly GCA_964562635.1). Lineage (GTDB taxonomy): Bacteria > Krumholzibacteriota > Krumholzibacteriia > LZORAL124-64-63 > LZORAL124-64-63 > JAGRNP01. Next base: position 25,177 of record CAZLUL010000018.1, read on the forward strand.
TTGGCTGCGCACGTTCATCGTGCCAAAATCCACTATGGCCGGAGGCGCATTTGAGACCCGGATAAAATTGATGCCCGCCTCACCGCCGGCATCAGCGGCAAAGACCGAAGCGACATGCACGCCTTCGGCGAAGGTGGTTTTCTTTTCCGAAGTTGCCATCCACACGGCACCAACGGCCAAGACGCTCAGGATCAGCACCACCAGCAGGGTGGTGACCATGGCGAAGCCTTCGCGATTTGCTTGTGCGTTCTGCATTTCTTTTACATCCATCGTTTAACCATTCCTCAGGGCAATGCGGGTGGTGTAGGTCACGGGTTCGCCGCGATCAGTTTCGCCATCCATCATGATTTCCACGTAGCGAACCATGGCTCGGTCCAGGGCGTTCAGGGGTACGGCACCGAGCACCGCGCCGTTGGCGTCAAAGTAGGTGAACGTCAGGCCGTTCAGGCCGCGCAATATCGGCATAGCCATGGCGCCGTCGAAGCGCAGCAACTCGCCGCTAGCCCCGTTGTACCAATAGGTGATGCTCTCGTCCGGTCCAGTATCGGTGACATCGCCGTCTCCGTTGAGGTCCATGCTGCACTGCAGCGCGGCACTCGAAGCAATTGTGAACGCCTCAAAACCGGCACTGGTCGGATCGCAACCCGTCGAGCGCACCTCGCGGGTCAGCAGGGACATCACCGCGCGCATCGACTGCTGGTAATGCACGCGCTCCCGGGTACTGGAGTAACTGTCGCGCGCCTCGACCAGGAAGGAAAAAACCACGCCCATGATGATGCCGAAGATCGACAGCGAAATCATCAACTCCACCAGGGTCAAACCCTGGCGATTGGGGCGGGTTGGGTTTTGGCGAATGTTCTTCATTAGACTCCCCATTTTCATGCTCCCGTTCATGACTCTCATCGCATTGACATCAGATCAGTGACGGTGAGGGATTCGACGACGCTGCCGTTCTGCCAGCTGGCCGTCACCACGATGCGGTCCAGTCCGAAGCCCACATTGTCGATGTTGGCCACCCAGTTCACCTGGCCGGTGGCACCGCTGTCAGGCGCCGCGTTGCCAAAGCCCATGCCCTTGATGCGTTCGAGCTGGGTCGAGGCGATGGTGATGCCTTCGGTGTAGCGGTCGGCCTCGTTGACTTCCTGGCGGGCCCGGTGCTGGATCACGGCGATCGGCAGGATGCCCACCGAGAGGATCATCAACACCATCAGGATCTCCACGAGGGTGAACCCCTCGCGACCCAGGGCAGGCCCCTGGTTCATGAACTTGTGCCAGTGTTTGTTCAGTTTATTCAGCATCGCTCAATGCACCTCCACCAGGCCCGTGGGCAGCAAGTTGATCTGATTGGTCCCCGAGCCATTGGTGATGTTGAAGATTGTGGCGTCGGCCATGCCCCAGGGATAGAAGTCCGAGGTCTGGTTCGCGCCCAGTTCCAGGTCGTGCCCGAAGTCGGTGGTGCGAATGACAACGCCCGTGTTCGGGTTCGACAATTGGTAACCCAGCGGTGTGGCTGTAAAGCGCAGGATCTGACTGCTGGCTATGGACAGCGTGCGGGCGTACTGCAGATCGGCCGCCAAACGATCGGTGTTCGTCTGCAGGCGGTTGGACTGCACGTAGCGGAAAATCGGCGGCGCCGAGATCGTCGCGATGATGCCCACGATACCGATGACCACCATCATCTCGACCATGGAAAAACCGCGCCGCTGCGGGCGTCGTCCCGGCATTTTCTGCCTGAATTTCAAGAGGGTTGCCAACATGTTCCAGTCCCCCGTATCCCTTCGCTGGGTAAATGAAAATCGTGTTTCTGAGCCATTTATCGGCCGCAGGACACATTTCTTCAGGTATTTTCTTGCAAAGAGTATGCCCCGGGCGCAAAGGGCCGGGAAGGGTCCTATAAGGGGCATGTGGTGGATTCTGCGGGGGATTCAGCGCAAAGCGCAACGCTCAGCCATGAAATGGCAGGCGCAATGCAATGATTTTGGGAGATATCGGTCGTTAAAGGAAGCTTATGCAAGCAGTGGGCCGAGGCGGGCTATAGCTCGGACGGGTCGTCTTCGGCCTCAACCACCACGGCGCCCTCACGGGAAACCAGCCGGTTGAATTCCTCTTCGGTCAACCGCAGGGTGGTGTCGCACATGTCGGCCTCGAAAGTCTGGTCGAGCACCGAACCGGTCCGGTGAAAGCGGCTCAGACAATGCAGGTTGGTGATCGGCACGCGCACGGTGCGGACCAGCTCCTGACCCAATACCCGCGACAGGATCGCTTCGCGCAATTGGTCGGCGCCGTCCTCGTCCTTGGCCGATACGAAGAGCGCCTCGGGGTAAGCCCGGCTGAAGCGGTTTGCAAAGAGTTCCCGGTCCACCAGGTCCATCTTGTTGAACACCATCAGGGTCGGTTTTTCGTTCGGCACGATGTCCTTGAGCACCTTGTTGACCGAATCGATCTGATGTTCCGGATCCACGTGGCCGGCGTCCACCACGTGCACCATCAGGTCGGCGTCGCGCACTTCCTGCAGCGTGGCCTTGAAACTTTCGACCAGGTGATGGGGCAGGCGCCGGATGAAACCCACGGTATCAGTCAGCAGGAAGCGGCGGCGCTCGTCGGCTTCGACCCTTCGCGTGGTCGCATCCAGGGTCGCGAACAGCTGGTCTTTCACGTACACGTCGGCCGTGGTGATCCCGTTCATGAGAGTCGACTTGCCGGCGTTGGTGTAACCGACCAGGGCCGCCTTGAATACCCTGTCGCGCGAACGCACCTGGGTCTGGCGCGTGGTTTCGATTTCCTTGAGGGCCTTTTTCAGCACGGCGATGCGCTTGTTCAGCAGGCGCCGATCGGACTCGAGCTGGGTTTCACCCGGCCCCCGGGTGCCGATGCCACCGGCCTGCCGTTCCAGATGGGACCACAGCCGGGTCAGGCGCGGCAGCAGGTACTGCAACTGGGCCAGCTCGACCTGCAGGCGCGACTGCCGCGTGCTGGCGTGGTTGGCAAAGATGTCCAAAATCAATTCCGTGCGATCCAGCAACTTCACATCCAGGATCTTCTCCAGGTTGCGGCCCTGGGCCGGCGACAGCTCGTTGTCGAACACCACCAGGGTCGCTTCCGTCTCCTCCACCAGTTCCTTCAGCTCTTCCAGCTTGCCCTTGCCAATGAACGTCGCCGGCGTCGGGCGGTGGCGGCGCTGTTCCACTTCGCCCAGGACCTCGGCCCCGGCGGTATCGACCAGGCGCCCCAGCTCTGCCAGGTCCGCGTCGCCGCCCATGCCGCCGGCCCAGGATTCGGGCAGGTGCACCCCGGCCAGGACCGCGCGTTCGCGGGGTCGTTCGGTGCTGTAGCCAGCGACTTCGTTTTGGCGGGTTCCCATATCAGGCGTTGTCCAGTCCTTCTTCGATCTCCAGGCTCCACAGTTCCCAGTTGGACATGTGCTCGGCCAGTTCGGTCTCGATTTTCCCACACCGCTTGCCCAGCCGCAGCCGGCTTTCATTGGACAAGTCCGGCGCCCCCATCTGGGCAAGGGTTTCTTCCTGCTCGGTTTCCAGAGTCAGGATAGCTTCTTCGGCCCGGTTGATCCACTCCTGGCGCCGCTTCTGTTCGTTCTTGCTCAGCGGCGTCTTGCCGGTTGCGCCCGCGGTTGCCGCCGGCTTTTCGCGGGCCGTCTTGACTGCAACCCCACGCTTCTGCTCGGCCGCGGCCTGGTTTTCGCGGTTCTTCTTCCACACATAGTCGGCATAACTGCCGCTGAACACCCGCACTTCCCCGCTATTGTCACCCGCCGGTGGGAAAATCAGCAACCGGTCCACCAGCTTTTCCAGGAAGCGCCGGTCATGCGAAACCACGACCATCGTGCCGGTGAATTCCCGCAACGCCGCCTCCAGTGATTCGCGACTGCGGATATCCAGATGGTTGGTCGGCTCATCCAGCAGCAGGGTATTGTGGCCTTCCTGGATCAGGCGCAGCAGCGACAACCGGCCCCGCTCACCGCCGGACAGCGCACTGACTTGGCGGTCATACAGGTCTTCGCCAAAACCAAACGCGCCCAGAAAACTGCGGTGCTCGCCCAGGGTCGCGCGCGGGTCCACGGCCTGCATTTCGGCCAGCACCGTGTTGTGGTCCGAGACGCCGGTCAGCTCCTGGTCGTAGAATCCCAGGTCCACGTTGTGGCCGATGACCAGGCGACCGGTGTCAGGCACGACCCGTCCGGCCATCATTTTCAGCAGGGTCGACTTGCCGCAACCATTGGGCCCGATGATGCCCACCCGGTCGCCCCGCGAGATGTGCAGGTCCAGCTCTTTGAGCAGGGTGCGGTCTTCATAGCCCTTGCCGAGGCCCTCGGTTTCCACCGCCGTGCCTCCGCTGGGCCGGGCGGGGTTCAAATGAAAGCGGTACAACCCGGGTTCGGTGCTGGGCCGCTCAAGGCGCTCTTCTTTTTCCAGTAACTTGCGCCGCGACTGGGCCTGTTTCGTTTTCTGGCCTTCGATATTGCGCCGGATGTATTCTTCGGTCTGTTTGATTTTCGCCTGTTGGCGCTCCCAGGACGCGAGGTCCTGCTGATAACGCAGCGCGCTTTGCTTGTCATAAAAACTGTAGTTGCCCGAATAACTGACGAGCTTGCCCCGGTCCAGGTGCAGGGTCCTCTTGGCCACGCGGTCCAGGAAATGCCGGTCATGGGAAACGATGAGCACCGCGCCGGGATAGATTTCCAGGAAGCCTTCCATCCACTCGCAGGATTCGAGGTCCAGGTGGTTGGTGGGCTCATCGAGCAGCAACAGGTCGGCCCGGCTGAGCAGCACCTGGGCCAGGGCTGCCCGCCGGCGTTCGCCGCCACTGAGCTTGTCGACCGGGGTGTCCCAGGTTTCTGAACGCAGGCCCACCCCGCGCAACGCCGTTTCCAGGCGGGGGGTCATGGTGTAGCCATCGCGACGCTCGAATTCTTCCTGCACCCGGCCCTGTTCGGCGACCAACGCGTCGTGAAGCTCGGCGGGAGCAGAGGCGATTTCGGCGGCCAGTTCGGTGAGGCGAAATTCCAGCTCGTGCTCCTTGGCAAAAGCCGCATTGGCCACCGTCTCGCGCAGGCGGCCATCGCTGTGTTGGATCACCTCAAGGGTGGTCTCCTGGCGCAACAGGCGCATCGTGGCGCCGCCCAACAACTGGCGCTGCCCGTCTTCCAGCTGCAGTTCGCCCATCATGGCCGCCAACAGGGTGGTCTTGCCCGCGCCGTTGGCCCCCACCAGGGCATACTTCACCCCGGCCTGGATGGCGACGTTCACGCCGCGCAGGATTTTTTCCCGACCGTAGTCGAAGTGGGCGTTTTGCAGGGAAAGCAGGGCCAAGTCAGGTCCTCGTTGCAGACAGGTTAGGTGTTCGCGGGATTGTGGGCCCAATATCGGCTATCGCGGCCCCTTTGGCGACAAAAAAAGGCCCTTCCCAGACTCAGCGGGAAAGGCCTTTAAATCTCAACTCGATCTTTTTCCAATCCGCTTACGAAACGGCGTGCGGGCTTTTCCGGTACTTCAGCGGTGACAAACCGCAGCGGTCCTTGAAAGTCCGCGAGAAGTGGGCCAGGCTATTGAAGCCACACTTCCGGCTGATCGCATCGACGGAGAGATCAAAGCGGCGCAACAGGCTTTTCGCGTTTTCGACCCGAACCTGGATCAAATAATCGCTGAAGCTCATGCCAACCTCGGACCGGAACAGGTTCGAGAAGTACCCCGGCGACAGGTTGACCGTTTCGGCCATCTTGTCACGGTTG
>CAZLUL010000019.1:0-30541 GCA_964562635.1 uncultured Fibrobacteraceae bacterium
TGCCTTTCCTGCAGGCGGCCCAGGCTGTGGCCGACGAGCTGACCGGACTGCCGTCGTTCGAGGAACCTGGCGAGCCCGAGTACCTCGAGAACGAAGCCAAGCTGGTCGAAAACATGAAGAAGATCGTGCTGGCGGCTTTAGGCATGGCCGCCCAGAAGTTCGGCATGGGCCTGAAGGACCAGCAGGAAGTGCTGGCCGACATCGCCGACATCACCATGGCGGCCTACGCCTGTGAAAGTGGCCTGTTGCGCACCAAGAAAAAGGCCGCCAAGGATGGCGAAGAAGCCGCCGCCCTGATGGCCAACATGTTCACCCTCTATGTGCACGACGCCATGGAAGACGTGAGCACCTGGGCGCGCAACGTCATGGCCGGCACCGTCGAGGGCGACGAGCTGCGCACCATGTTGGCGGGCCTCAGGCGCCTGACGAAGCATGATCCGGTCAACCGCACCAAACTGCATGATGCGATTGCCGAGAAGATCATTGAGGCGGATGGGTATACGGCTGGCTAGACCTTCAGTGGAGTTGAGAATAGAGCCCCCGGACTGCTGGTCCGGGGGCTCTATGTTTGGTGCTGGGTCTGAACAGACTACTTGATCAGGGCCATCTTATTGACCTGCACTTCATCCCCCAGGCGCGCCTCATAGAAATAGACACCCGAGGACACATCACTGCCCTTGTTATTAGTGCCATCCCACATCACCTCGCCGCTGATTTCCACCTGGCCGTCGATCAGCGTGCGCACCAGTTCGCCGCGCACGTTGAAGATTTTCAGGCTCAGATGGCCCGCCCGCGGCACCACGTAGGAGATCTTCGTGGCCGGGTTGAAGGGGTTGGGATAGTTCGCCACGACAAATTGGGCCGCATCCGGTACCGGGGTCGGCAGCGCCGAGGGTGCTAAGCCGAAATAGTCCAGGACATCAGACAGGATTCGGGTTCGATCGGCTTTAGGAGAACCCTGTTTGTTGGGATTTGTGTAGATGTTCATCAGGTCGTACGGCAACGACACCGCCCGGTTGGTGGTATTGTAGACGTTGGCTGTGGCCGCCGAAAAGGCGTAGGCCCCGGGATCGCCATTCAGGTCAGTAAACTCGGCCAGGCGAGTAGCACCAGCCCGCACCGTGACGCCATCGAAGGTGTTGATGCCGGCGCAACCTCCGTAAGCGATCCAGCTGTTCACGTTCGTGATGACCGGATTTCCGGGCACAGTCAGAATCAGCGGTGTTGTCTGATTGCCAATGAAGTTCCGCACGTCATTCGTCGAGACATCCAACCCCATGACGGATTCCAGGAAAGCCAAGCCCGAAGCTCCGGCATTGATCCCCAGATCACTGGCCAGATTGTCTCCAGTCAGGAAGATGTCCTTGTTGCCAGCGCTCAGCCAATTCAACAACGCCCCGATATCATCACCGGCATCGTTGTTGAAATCGCCGTTGGAGAGGGTGACTGCGCCCAGGTTGCCGGCCGTGTAAACCAGGTCAGTGTAGTATTCCAGGGCCAGGCCACTGGTGCGTCCACCGAGGCCATTGCCGACACCGGAACTGGGCCCGTTGGTGTAGTAGATGTCACAGTCATTACCAAATTCGATCCCGAGATTGCGCCACGCGTGGTACCATTCGATTTCTCCGCCCCGATTGGCGTAATCGTTCCAAAAGAGCACCGCCGGCAAATTGTAGCCGCCAAAACCGTCGTCGCTGATCGAAGGCAGGGCATGGACGACGAAGCTGGTGTGATAGGCCAAAGGGTCGGTGAAGTCGCCGAAGCCCGTGATGTCCGCCGGCAGTGTCGAGTATTGAACGTCTCCTGCCACATCATCGCCCGCACGAAAGTAGTAATGCAGCACATCACCGGGAAAAAGCATACCCGTGTCAGGCAGGTCAAACTGCCATTGATTTTCATTGAAGCCTGTGGGCGACATTGCGGGACCCCCCAATTTGACGCCACTGGTCGCGGTCGTGCGATAGGCATCAAAAACGGGATTGGCATCGATGACGTAGTGAAGCTCGGGGGATCCTGCCAATGATGCGCCAGTGCGAACCGGGACAATATCAATCACCAAAGTGTCCGCCGGATCATTCCGCATGTGCGCACTCAATGACCTGTTATTCGCCGCATCAAACCGCACGTGCATCGACCCCAGGTCCGCCAAATTGATCGCATCCACTTCGGGGAAATTGTCCTGCGCCAAGTCGATTTCGCGGGCGGTCATAGCAGGCCCTACCTGGGGAAAAACCTTCACCGTGACGTTGTCAAAATAGGGCGCCGGGAAACCGTCGTTGCCAGCATAACCCCAGGCCCAGCCCAATTCATAGACCCCCAACCTCAGCTGGATTTCGTCCCGGCCCGAATTCATCAGACCACTGACATCATAGTGGTCACGCCGGTATCCGGGCGAACCGTAGTAGACAAAATTCCGATCTTGCCACCCCTGCTCGCTGATGACCTGAATCCCGTTGCCCGCCGAATCATCGGTATCGGCCGACCGCACGCTCCAGGACGCAAAGATCCCCGGTGAATCGAACGAAAGATCTTCGTGAATATAGGAATCGAAGGCGAAAATGATCCCATCGTAGCCGTTGTTGGGCCAGGGCATGACCGGCGAAATCAGGTCGACCTGAATGTGGGCACTGGGCCCGGCCAACCCACCGGTCGTATTGACGATGTAACCCGACGGGCCGTAGCACCAATTGATGCAATCTGAACCACCGGTGCCCGGCACCACGATGCCATCATCAATGAAAGCGACTTGTTGGGTAAAATTGTTGCCGCAGAAGTCAATGTCGGCCAGACCGGTCCAGAGCTGGGCAAAGTTCCCCACTCCGGTCGGAAAGTCAGCAAACCAGGCACCAAAAGTGCCGTCCTGGAAGCTGGTGAAGCTGACGATGTCGGCCTGACCGGTCTGACTGACCGACACGGTGATATCGTCGATCTGGCAGGCACCAGCGGTGCGCCAGAAACAATCTTCGTCCGAGTAGGCGCTATCGGATTTGAAGCGGAACATCACATAAACATCCGTGCCGTCGATCAACTCGGACGGCAGGTAGATCAGGCTGTTGCTGACCGCGACATCAAATTCGCCATCCCAACTCTCAAGGTCGGTAAAGCCCAGGGTTCCTTCGAGCTTGGCACTCAGGTAGGTGTGGTCGTAGCCGGGCTCGGTATCATTTTGCAGGGTGGCTTCAATCGTCACGGTGGCGCTGGCGGCCGGGTTGGCAACCGTCGCCCGGTAGGAAAGCAGATCGTGCCAGCTATTGCCGTAGCCGCCGGTGACATCAAGGGAGTCGTTGCAACTGGGGATAGCCAGGTCCCCGCACCAGGCCGCCAGATTGCCCGCTACAGCCTGGTTGTAGTCGCTGACCTGCCAATGGGTCTGCGTCGGTTCGGTGACATCCACAGTCGTCCACCCGTTCCAGCCTGCCTCGAAATCGCCAAGGTAGGGAGCGCCCGAACCACTGGGTCCCATCGCGTCGATGGTATCGCTGGCGGCCTTGCTGAATAGTTCGGGGCCGCCATGAATGATGACATCGCCTCGGACGCGGGTGGGCAAATCGGTAGCCACCGCGGTTGAAACATAAAACAGGCAAAAAACGGCCAAAGATATTCGGGTCTGGATGGACATAGGGTCCCCTTGCAAACATTGAGCGATTGGCAAATACACGACCGCAGGAGCGCCTGAGATCGTATTCATTGTATCAAATTCTGTCGTCCAGAACCAGCCTGCCGCTATTTCACCGCTATTTCACGAGCGCCATCTTGCTGATCCGGACTTCATTCCCCAGGCGCGCTTCATAGAAATACACTCCCGAAGCCGCCGCACCACCCTGGTTGTTGGTGCCATCCCACATCACATGCCCACTGGTTTCCACCTGGCCGTCGATCAGCGTGCGCACCAGTTCGCCGCGCACATTGAAGATTTTCAGGCTCAGATGGCCCGCCCGCGGCACCACGTAGGAGATCTTCGTGGCCGGGTTGAAGGGATTGGGGTAATTGGCCACGGCAAATTGAGCGGCATCCGGTACCGGGCCCGGATCAAAGATTATGACGCCTAAATAGTCCAGGACATCAGACAGGATTTGGGTTCGGCCTGCTAACGGAGTACCAAATTTTTTGGGCTGATCCGTGTAGATATTCATGAGGTCATACGGCAACGATACGACCCTGTTGGTGGTGTTGTAGACATTGGCCGTAGCCGCGGAGAAGGCGTAGGCACCGGGATTGTCGTTCACGTCAGCGAACTCGGCCAGCCGAACCGCTCCAGTCCGCACCGTGACCCCATCAAAAGTATTGATGCCAACGCAGCCTCCGTAGGCGATCCAGCTGTTCACGTTCTGCAGGACCGGATTTCCAGGCACAGCCAAAACCAGCGGCGTTGTCTGATTGCCAATGAAGCTCCGGACGTCGGCCGTGGAGACATCCAGTCCCATGACGGTTTCCAGGAAGGCCAGACCCGAAGCTCCGGCATTGATCCCCAGATCACTGGCCAGATTGTCACCGGTCAGGAAGATGTCCTTGTTGCCCGTGCTCAGCCAACTCACCAACGCCCCGATATCGTCGCCGGCATCGTTGTTGAAATCGCCGTTGGTGAGAGTGTTCACGCCCAGATCGCCGGCCGTGTAAACCATATCGGTGTAGTAATCCAGGGCCAGGCCACTGGTGCGCCCGCCAAGGCCGTTGCCAACTCCAGAGCTGGGTCCATTGGTGTAGTAGACGTCATAGTCAATCCCCATCCAGAACCCGAGCGCGCTCCACGCATAGTACCATTCGTCTTCCCCGCCCCGATTGGCAAAGTCGTTCCAAAAAAGTACCGGCGGGACCTGGTAGCCGCCAAAACCGTCGTCGTTGATCGAAGGCAGGGCATGGATCACGAAGCTGGTGTCATAGGCCAGTGGGTCGGTGAAGTCGCCGAAGCCCGTGAGATCACCGGGTATCGTTGCATACTGAACGTCACCGGCAACTTCGTCTCCGGCGCGGATGTAGTAGTGCAGGACATCGCCGGGAAACAACGTGCCGGTATCGGGCAGGTCAAATGCCCAACGGTCCGGCCGCGGCAGGCCCGACGCACCGACAGCCGGCACACCGAGCACAAAACCGCTGGTGGCGGTGGTCCGGTAAGGGTTAAAAACCGGATTGGCATCAATGACGTAGTGCATCTCGGGGCTACCGGCCAAGACCGCGCCCGAGCGTGCCGGCACAATGTCCATCACCAGCGAATCGCCAGGGTCGTTGCGCAGGTGCAAGGCCAATGAAATGTTGTTCGCCATGTCGAACCGCACGTGCATCGAACCGAGGTCCAGAAAGTTTATGGCATCGGCTTCAGGAAAGTTGTCCTGAGCCAGATCGATCTCGCGGACCGCCATGCCCGGTCCCACATAAGGAAAAATCTTGACCGACACATTGTCGAAGTAGGGCGCCGGATAACCGTCGTTGCCGACCCAACCCCAGGCCCAACCCAACTCGTAGACACCCAAACGGATCCGGATCTCATCCCGACCGGGATTCATCAGGTCCGTGACATCCCAGTCGCCGCGGACATAGTCGGGGCCGCCGAAGTAGACAAAATTGCGGTCCATGTAATTCTGCGTATCCAGATCCTGCACGCCATTGCCAGCCGAGCCGTCGGTATCGGCCGAGTTGATCCCCCAGACGTAGAAAATGCCCGGCGCATCGGCCGACAAATCTTCGTGCCGATAGACATCAAATGCCATCCGGATGCCATCGTAGGTATCGTTGGGCCAGAGCATGTCTGGCGACTGGATATTGACCTGCAGATGACCGGCGGGTCCGGCCAGACCACCGGTGGTATTGACGATGTACCCGCCTGGGCCGTAACACCAATTGATGCAGTCGGAACCGCCGGTGCCCGGCACGACCAGGCCGTCATCAATGAAGGCCACCTGGTGGGTGAAGTTGGTGTGGCAGTCATCCAGGTCGCTCAGGCCCCGCCACAAATTGGCAAAAGCACCCACACCGGCGGGAAGGTCGGCAAACCAATCGCCCAGCGTGCCGTCCTGAAAATCGGTGAAGCTGACGATATCTGCCTGGCCGACCTGACTGACCGTGACAGTGATGTCGTCTACCTGGCAGGCGCCGGCGCCGTAGAAAGAGCAGTCGTCATCGGACCAACCGCCATCGGACTCGAACCGGAAATGGATGTAGATATCGGTGCCTTCGATCAGTTCGGACGGCAGAACGGTCAAACCATTGGCCACCGCAAAGGTGCCCTTGCCGTCCCAGGACTGCACATCGGTATAGCCGAGGCTGCCCTCAATCTTGGCGCTCAAGTAGGTAAAGTCGTACCCGGGTTCGGAATCGTTCTGCAGCGTGGCGGTCACATTGATCTGGGTGCTCATGGCCGGATCAGCAACCGTCGCCCGATAGGAAAGCAGGTCCTGCCAGCTGTTGCCATAGCCGCCGACCGTATCGAGCGAATCATTGCAGGCGGCGTAGCTGATGTCGCCACACCAGGCCGCCAGGTTGGCCCCAATGGCCTGATTGTAATTGCTGACCTGCCAGTGGGATTCCGTCGGCTGGGTCACGTCCACCACGGTCCAACCGTTCCAGCCACCTTCGAAATCGCCGATATAGGGCGCGCCTGAGCCGGTCGGGCCCATCAGCAAGATAGTGTCGCCAGATGCTTTGTTGAAGGATTCGGCGCGGCCATGAATCATCTGGTCGCCATCGACGATGTTGGGCAAATCAGCCGCTGAAACACCGGCGGCCAATAGCAGGCAAAGGCCCGCAACGGCAAACTTCATACGAATATTCATCATATTCCCCCTCGATATTGTCACAAAATGGGCGCTTGCACGACCGCATGAGCTGGTGCGGTCACATTCACGGTACGGAATCAGGCGTTTTCGGTCCATCGTTCCCCCTGTTTTTGCCTATTTTACCAGCGTCAGTTTGAAAATCTGCGCGTCCGGGCCCAGTCGGGCTTCAGTGAAATACACCCCGCTGGCAACCTGCGAACCGGCGTTGTCGGTGCCGTCCCACATCGCGAAACCGTCGGCCTGCACCTGTTCATCCATCAAGGTGCGCACCAACTGGCCGCGCACATTGAAAATCTTCAGGGTCAAGTGCCCGGCATTTCTGATCGTGTAGGATATTTTTGTGCGCGGATTGAACGGATTGGGGTAATTGGCCACCGCGAACCGCACACCGGGCGTGGCCGGACTCGGGAACCCCGCCCCGTTGCCGAAGAAATCCATCACATCGCTGAGGATCTGGGACCGGCCCGACAGCGGAGCGCCAATTTTTGCAGCGGGATCCGTATAGATATACATCAGGTCATAGGGCAAGGAGATGACCCGGTTGGTGGCATTGTAGACATTCAGCGTTGCCGCCGAGAACACATACGCACCGGGATATCCGTTGGGATCACCAAACTCAGCCAGGCGGGCCGCACCGGCGCGCACCGTGACACCGTCAAAAGTATTGATGCCGAAGCACCCGCCGTAGGCGATCCAGTTGCTGATGTTCAGAATGACCGGATTGCCCGCCACAGCAAAGACCAGGGGTGATGCCTGGTTGTCGATGAAGTTCCGGACATCGTTCGTCGCGAGGTCCAGCCCCATGACCGCTTCCAGGAAATTCTGTCCCGCCGCACCAGAATTGAACCCCAGATCGCTTGCCAGATCGTCGCCGGTGAGCAGGAGATCCTTGTTGCCCGCACTCAGCCACGTCACCAGGGCACCCATGTCGTCGCCGGCGTCGTTGTTGAAGTCCCCGTTGGAGATCGTATTGATCCCCATATTTCCAGCAGTGTAGATCAGGGAGTTGTAGTGTTCGAGGGCCAGACCATTGCTGCGTCCGCCCACACCGTTGCCCACGCCCGAACTGGGTCCGTTGGTGTAGTAGATGTCGTAGTTGGAACCGGCCGCCATCCCGAGATTGGCGAAGGCGCTGTACCATTCGGCTTCGCCACCACGGTTGGCAAAGTCATTCCAGAACAGGGTACTGGGTGTGGTGAAGCCGCCAAATCCATCCGATTTGATGGTCGGCAACGCGTGAACCACGAAGCTGCTGTTGTAGGCCAGAGGATCGGAGAAATCGCCAAAACCCGAGAGATCACCGGGTATCGTTGCGTACTGAACGTCACCGGCGACATCGTCTCCGGCGCGGATGTAGTAGTGCAGGACATCGCCGGGAAACAGCGTACCAGTGTCAGGCAGGTCAAAGGCAAACTCATTGGGGTCGGGAAAACCCGAAATAGGAATGTCGACGTACCCCTGCACCACACCACTGGTCGGTGTCGTGCGATAGGCGTCAAAAACCGGATTGGCGTCGATGACGTAGTGCATTTCCGGAGTCCCTGCGTGGGTGGCACCGGACCGCACCGGCACGATATCAAAAATAATCGAATCACCGGGATCATTGCGCATATGTGCCTCCAAGGAAATGTTTCTCGCCATATCGAACCGCACATGCATCGAACCCAGATCCCCAAAGTTGATGGCATCCACTTCCGGGAAATTGTCCTGGGCGGTGTCGATCTCTCGTGTCGCCATGCCCGGACCAACGTAGGGAAATATCCTGACCGAAACATTGTCAAAGTAGGGCGCCGGATAGCCGTCATTGCCAATCCAACCCCAGACCCAGCCCAATTCGTAAACACCCAACCGGATCCGGATCTCATCCCGACCGGGGTTCATCAAATCGGTGACATCCCAATTGCCGCGAACATAATCCGGCCCGCCATAGTAGACGAAACTCCGGTCCTGATAGTTCTGATCGTCCAGGGTCTGAAATCCGTTGCCTGCCGAATTGTCGGTATCGGCCGAATTGATGCCCCAATTGTAAAAAACACCCGGCGCATCGGCCGAAAGATCTTCGTGCCGGTAGACATCAAAAGCCATCAGGATGCCACCATAAGTCGCGTTGGGCCAGAGCATAGCCGGCGATTGGATATCAACCTCGAGGTGACTGGCCGGGCCAGCCAGGCCGCCGGTGGTATTGACGATGAAACCGGACGGGCCATAGCACCAGTTGATGCAATCGGAGCCGCCGGTGCCGGGCACGACAATGCCATCGTCAATGAAAGCCACCTGTTGGGTGAAATTCGTATTGCAGTAATCCAGATCACTCAGCCCGGACCACAACCCTGCAAAATCGCCCACACCGGTGGGGAAATCGACGATCCAGTCGCCAAAGGTGCCGTCCTGGAAGTCGGTGAAGCTGACCATATCGGCCTGCCCCACCTGACTGACCGTGACGGTGATGTCATCGACCTGGCAGGCGCCGGCGCCATAGAAAGAGCAGTCCTCGTCGGACCAGCCACCATCAGAAGCAAACCGGAAGAGCACATACACATCGGTGCCGTCGATCAGATCGGACGGCAGGTACGTCACGCCGTTGCTCACCGCATAAATGGCCTGACCATCCCAAGATTGAATGTCAAGATACCCCAGGTTGCCCTGGATTTTGGCGCTGAGGTAGGTGAAGTCGTAACCGGGTTCGGTGTCGTTTTGCAACGTGGCCGCCACATTCACCGTGGCGCTGACGGCCGGATTGAGCACCGCCGCCCGATAGGCAATCAGGTCGTTCCAGCTGTTGCCGTAGCCACCGACCGCATCCAGGGAATCGTTGCAGGCCGCAAGGCTGATGTCACCACACCAGGCCGCCAGATTGGTGACCACGGCCTGGTTGTAGTTGCTGACTTGCCAATGGGACACCGTCGGCTGCGTCCGGTCGGTGGAGGTCCAACCGTTCCAGCCATCCTCAAAGTCCCCAATGTACGGCGCTCCCGAACCGGTCGGCCCCATCAGCAGGATGGTATCGCCGGAGGCTTTGCTGAATGATTCGGCGCGGCCATAAATCATCTGGTCGCCGTCGACGATGTTGGGCAGATCAGCGGCCGACACACCGGCGGCGATGAGCAGGCACAAGCCTATTGTGGCAAACTTGATCCGGATATTCATTGGGTCCCCCTGGACAGAGTTGCGAAACGAGCGAACGTGGGACCGCAAGCGCGACGGCATCCCGTCCATTATATCATGTGTACGCCTTCAAAATGGCATTTCCTCTACTTCCCCTATTTCAGGAGCACCAACTTGCCAACCTGCGAATCCGCGCCCATCTGGGCGCTGCTGAAGTACACCCCACTGGCCACAGATGCTCCACCATCATCAGTGCCATCCCACATCACGTGCCCATCGGCCCGCACCTCGCCGTCGATCAGCGTGCGCACCAACTGGCCGCGCACGTCGTAGATTTTCAGGGCCAAGTGCCCGGCATTTTTGATCGTGTAGGATATTTTCGTGCGCGGATTGAACGGATTGGGATAATTCGACACCGCAAATACGGCCCGCTCGGGCACGGGACTGAGCACAGGACTGCCTCCGGCAAATCCAAAATAATCCAGAACATCGCTCAACATCCAGGTCCGGTCCGGCAACGGCCCCACAATTTTTACGTTGGGGGCGGTGTGCACGAATGAGAAATCATAAGGCAACGTCACCACGCGGTTAGTGGTGTTGAAAAAATTCAATGTAGCGGCCGAATAGACATACGCGCCCGGACTACCGTTCGCATCGGCAAATTCCGCCAAACGGGCTGCACCCGCGCGCGCCGTCACCCCGTCAAAAGTATTGATGCTGCGGCAACCCCCGTAGGCGATCCATGAGTCGACATTCTGGAAAACCGGATTGCCGGCCACAGCGAGCACCAGCGGGGTGGCCTGATTGTCGATAAAGCCCCGCACATCGTTCGTACCGACATTCAGTCCCGTGACTATCTCGACGAAGGCCAGCCCAGCAGCTCCCGAATTGATCCCCAAATCGCTGGCCAGATCGTCACCGGTCAGCAACAGGTCCTTATTGCCCGCGCTCAACCAGGTCAACAAGGTGCCCAGGTCATCACCGGCGTCGGTGTTGAAGTCACCGTTCGAGATCGTATGGACGCCGAGATTTCCCGCCGAATACAGCAAGACGTTGTAGTATTCCATGGCCAGGCCACTGGTGCGGCCTCCGATGCCGTTGCCCACGCCACTGCTGGGCGCGTTGGTGTAGTAGATGTCGTAGTCCGTGCCTGCCGTCAAACTGAGATTGCCCAGGGCACCGTACCACTCGTCTTCGCCCCCGCGGTTGGCAAAATCGTTCCAGAACAGAATTTCCGGCGCGGTGTAACCCCCAAAGCCATCGGCGGACACCGTCGGCAGGGCCCGCACCACAAAGCTGCTGTGGTAGGCCTGCGGGTCACTGAAGTCCCCAAAGCCTGAGATATCGGCCGGCATCGTCGACCACTGGACGTCGCCCGCCACCTCGTCTCCAGCGCGGATGTAATAGTGCAGCACATCACCGGGAAAAAGAGTGCCGGTATCCGGCAGGTCGAAGGCCCACGCATCGGGGTCGGGAACCCCAGAGGTGCCGACCGCCACCACGCCCGACACCACGCCGCTGGTGGGCGTGGAGCGATAGGTGTCAAAAACCGGATTGGCATCGATCGTATAGTGGAACTCGGGCGCGCCGGCCAATGAAGCCCCAGCCCTCACCGGAACGACGTCCACGACCAGGGAATCGCCGGGGTCATTGCGCAGATGCGCGGCCGGGGAAATGTTGCTGGCCATGTCGAAGCGCACGTGCAGCGAACCCAGATCACTGAAATTGATCGCGTCGATTTCGGGGAAGTTGTCCTGGGCAAGGTCGAGTTCACGGGTGGCCATGCCGGGGCCGACGTAGGGGAAGATTTTTACCGAGGCGTTGTCGAAATAGGGAGCCGGATAGCCGTCGCTGCCGTTCCACCAACTCCAACTGTTGTACTGCCAGACCCCCATCCTGATCTGGATTTCATCGCGACCGGGATTCATCAGGTCGGTCACGTCATTGACGACCCGCAGATAGTCGGGTCCGCCGTAGTAGACGAAATCGCGATCCTGAAAATCCTGCTCGCTCAACACTTGTACCGTGCCCGAAGAACCATCGGTATCAGCGGAGCGGATGCCCCAGACGTAAAAAATCCCCGGGGAATCAGGCGACAAGTCTTCATGACGATAGGCGTCAAAGCTGAAGACGATGCCGTCATAGCCCGCCGCGGGCCACGTCATCACAGGCGACCTGATATCGTTATCAACACGGTAGGCCGGACCGGCCAAGCCACCGGTCGTGGTCACGATATAGCCACTGGGCCCATAGCACCAATTGATGCACTCAGACCCACCGGTACCCGGCACAACCACGCCGTCATCGATAAAAGCCACTTGCTGGCTCAAATTCGTCGCGCACAGATCCAGGTCCCTGAGCCCGTTCCACAGGTGGGCAAAATCACCCACGCCCTGTGGAAAATCGATCGCCCAGTCACCCAACGCCCCATCCTGAAAATCCGTAAAGCTGACAATATCCGCCTGCCCGGTTTGGCTCACCGTCACGGTGATGTCGTCTATCTGGCAGGCACCGGCACTTGGCCACTTGCAGTCCGTATCAGACCAACTGCCATCTGATTGCACCCGGAAAAGCACATAAATGTCGGTGCCGTCGACCAATTCTTCCGGCAAATAGGTCATACCGTTGTACACAACAACGGTCGACTTGCCATCCCAGGACTGGACATTCGTAAAACCAAGATCACCATCGAGGCGGAAACTCAGGCGGGTGTAATCGTAGCCGGGTTCGGTATCGGTTTGCAGCGTCGCGGTCACCAGCACGGTGGCACGGGCGAGAGGATCAGCCACCGCTGCACGGTAACCCAGCAGGTCATGCCAGCTGTTCCCATAACCACCAACCACATCCAGCGAATCGTTGCAGCTGGCGATGGTGATATCGCCGCACCAGGCGGCAAGGTTGCCCGCCACAGCCTGATTATAGTCGCTGACCTGCCAGTGGCTCACCGTAGCCTGGGTATTGTCGATGGAGGTCCATCCGTTCCAGCCAGATTCGAAATCTCCGATGTAGGCGACGCCCGAGCCTTCAGGCCCCATCACGTCGATGGTATCGCCGGCGGCTTTGCTCGCCGCGGCACTGCCCCCATGAATGATCAGGCCATCGCGGACCAGGTGGGGTCGTTCACCAGCAAAAGCGGCGGTAGCCAGCAGCAGGATGGCACCGAGCACGGCGATAATGGCGCGCGATTTCATTCAGCTTCCCCCTCGAATGACAGGCAACATGGGGCGTGTTTCTGCAGTCTGATTCATTGGAGACGGAGCCCGCCTGAAAATTCCCGCTCAAAAACTTCCAGCTATTTAATGAGAGCCATTTTCGCCAAGGAAACCTCACCACCCAGCCGGGCTTCCCGGAAATACACGCCACTGGCGACCTGGGCGCCGTTTTTATCGGTCCCGTCCCACATCACGAACCCATCGGTCTCCACCCGCTCATCCAGCAACGTGCGCACCAACTGTCCCCGCAAATTGTAGATCTTCAAACTCAGGTGGCCCGGGGCGCCGATCGTATAGGAAATTCGGGTGGCCGGATTGAACGGATTGGGCCAATGGGCCACCGCCAATCGGCCAACCGCTGGCACCGGCGAAGGCTGCGCCGTCCCCACGACACCAAAATAATCCAGCACATCGCTCAGGATCTGCCCCCGGCCCGGCAGTGGCGCGGCGACCTTTGCCTGCGGATCGGTGTACACGTACATCAGATCGTAAGGCAACGAAATGATCCTGTTGGTGGTATTGTAGAAATTCAAGGTGGCCGCCGAGAACCCATAGGCACCGGAGTTGCCGTTCGGGTCGCCAAATTCGGCCAGGCGCGCGGCTCCGGTTCGAGTGGTCACCGCATCAAAGGTATTCAAACCCTGGCAACCGCCGTAGGCGATCCAGGTGTTGATATTCAAAAAGACCGGATTGCCGGACGACGCCAAAACAAGAGGCGATACCTGGTTGTCGATGAAGGCCGGCAGGAAGTCGCTGGTGACGTTCAGCCCCATCACCGACTCGACAAAACCGAGCCCATTGACCCCGGCATTGATGGCCAGATCACTGGCCACGTCATCGCCGGTCAGTAACAGGTCCTTGTGGCCATCGCTCAGCCAGGTCAGGATGGCCCCGATGTCATCACCCGCATCGTTGTTGAAGTCGCCGTTGGCGATGGTGTTCACACCCAGATTGCCCGCCGTGTAGAGCAAGTCGTGGTAATTCTTCAGGGCCAGGCCGCTGGTGCGGCCGCCGAGCCCGTTGCCGACTCCCGAACTGGGACCGTTGGTGTAGTAGATGTCGTAGTCCACCCCGGCCTGCAGGCCCAGGGAACGGAACGCCCCGTACCACTCGTCTTCACCACCACGGTTGGCGAAATCATTCCAGAACAGCATACCGGGCAGGTTGTAGCCGCCAAAGCCGTCGCTGGTGATGGTCGGCAAGGCGTGGATCACGAATGTGCTGTTATAAGCCAGGGGATCACTGAAGTCGCCATAGCCGGTCAAGTCCGCCGGCATCGTTGCCCACTGGATATCACCAGCCACCTCGTCGCCCGCCCGGATGTAATAGTGCAGCACATCGCCGGGGAACAGGGTTCCGGTATCGGGCAGGTCGAAAGCCCAACGGTCCGGCTGCGGCAGGCCCGACGCACCGACAGCCGGCACACCGAGCACAAAACCACTGGTGGCGGTGGTCCGGTAGGCGTTAAAAACCGGATTGGCCGCAATGATGTAATGCATTTCAGGCGATCCGGCGAGGGACGCCCCCGAACGAACCGGTGCAATGTCCACGACCATGGAGTCGCCGGGGTCGTTGCGCATATGGGTCGCGAGCGAAATATTATTGGCCATGTCGAAACGCACATGCATCGCGCCGAGGTCGGCAAAATCGAGTGCATCAACCTCGGGAAAGTTGTCGTTGGCCAGATCCAGTTCGCGGGCGCGCATGCCCGGTCCCGCATACGGAAAAACCTTCACCGACACATTGTCGAAGTAGGGCGCAGGGTAGCCGTCGTTGCCGATCCAACCCCAGGCCCAACCCAGCTCGTAGACTCCCATGCGGGTCTGGATTTGATCCCGGCCCGGATGCATCAGGTCGGTCATGTCGTCCCACTGGCGAACGTAGTCAGGTCCACCGTACCAGATCCAGTTGTGCTTGGTGAACCCCTCTTCGGTGATGATCTGCACCCCATTGCCCGCCGAACCGTCGGTATCGGCCGAGCGCACGGCCCAGGTGTAGAAAATACCCGGCGCGTCGGCCGAAAGGTCCTCGTGGCGGTAGACATCGAAGCTGATGATAACACCGTCATAATTTTCTGCAGGCCAATTCATCACCGGTGAATAGATATCATTCTGGATATGGCCCGTTGGTCCGGCCAGACCGCCGGTAGTCGTGACGATGAAGCCGCCGGGTCCATAACACCAATTGATGCATTCAGAACCGCCGGTGCCGGGCACCACCAAGCCATTGTCAATAAAAGCCACCTGTTGGCTGACATTGGTCCGGCAGGGATCCATGTCCCGCAATCCACTCCACAGGCCGGCAAAATCGCCAACACCGGGCGGAAAATCCGCAACCCAATCACCCAGAGTACCGTCCTGGAAGTCCGTGTAAGAAACAATATCCGGCTGTCCAGCCTGGCTGATCATTACGGTGATGTCGTCAATCTGGCAGGCACCGGCGCTGGTAAATTGACAGTCGGCATCAGAAAAACCGCCATCGGACATGACCCGAAAGTGCACCAGAACGTCTGTGCCCCCAGCGAGATCAGCCGGCAAAAACGTGACACTGTTGTTGACCGCCACCGTACCGGCGCCGTCCCACGATTGCAGGTTCGTGTAGTTGAGATCACCCTGCATTTTGGTACTCAGATGCACGTAGTCATAGGTGGGCTCGGTGTCGATCTGCAGGGTGGCCCTCACATTCACCAAGGCACTGAGGGCCGGATCGGTAACGGTCATGCGGTAGGCCAGCAAATCATGCCAGCTGTTGCCATAGCCACCGACCGGATCGAGGGAGTCGTTGCAACTGGCGAAGGTGATGTCTCCGCACCAGGCGGCGAGATTGCCCGCCATTGCCTGGTTGTAGTCGCTGACCTGCCAGTGCGTCACCGTGGGCTGGGTGACATCGATCGAAGTCCAACCGTTCCAGCCGTCCTCAAAATCACCGAGGTATGGTGCACCCGAACCGGTCGGGCCCATCACGTCGATGGTATCGGCAACGGCTTTGTTCAGCGCTGAGTTGCCGCCATGGATGCTGCCCGAACCACTGGTGGGAATAGGCCGGTCAGCCGCCGAGGCGACAGTGGTTAGGCACAGGAAAGTGAGAAGAAGATGCCGGATTGTGCGGGTGATCATTGCAGTCCCCCAATGAGATCCCGGAAAAACCGGACAAAAATGCCCGACCGTAATTTTGAATACGGCCGGGTAAATTGTAGCACAAAGGGCTCCAAAGCAGTGAATTCTCTGCCTATTTGATCAAAGCCATCTTCTCAACTTTCACCTCACCACCCATGCGCGCCTCATAAAAATACACCCCACTGGCCACCTGGGCCCCGCCCCCATCGGTGCCATCCCAAACCACATGGCCGCGGGTCTGCACTTCGGCGTCCACCAACGTGCGCACCAGTTCGCCGCGCAGGTTATAAATCTTCAGGCTGAGGTGGCCCGGACCACTAACCGAATATTCGATCCGAGTCACCGGGTTGAAAGGATTGGGATAAGAAGCGACCGCAAAGACAGGCAAATCCGGAACCGGAGGACATCCTGGCCAGATACAATCCGGCGGACGCACCCCCAGGTAAGTCAGCATATCTCCCAAAAGATCACTGCGGTCCTTCACCAACGTCGGCTCCACAAACATCAGATCATAGGGCAGCGAGATGATGTGATTGTTCAGAGCGGTGATATTCAGGGTTGCCGCCGAGTAGCTATAATTGCCCGGCACGCCGCTGGGCGAGCCAAACTCTGCCAATCGGGTCGCCCCCGCTCGGGGCGTGACCGCGTCGAAGGTATTGACGCTTTCGCAACCGCCGTAAGCAGCCCATTGCGGTACGGTGAAAAGAACCGGGTTCCCACTGATCGGAAACACCGCTGGCGTCGTCTGATTGCCGATAAATGGCCGCAGATCAGCCGCAACCAAATCCACGCCCAGAATATTGTCGGCAAAGTCCAGGCCGCCCGCGCCCGCCTTGGTCACCAGATCGCTGACAAGTCCGTCACCGGTCAACAGCAGCCCCCGGTTGCCCGCACTGAGCCAGCTCGACAACACTCCCAAATCATCGCTGGCATCGGAATCAAAATCGCCATTGGCCAACGTATTGGTGCCCAGGTTCCCAGCCGTATAAACGATTGCCGAATAGCCATCGAGGGCGGGCCCGTCTGTGCGTCCCCCCAGACCATTGCCCACGCCACTGGTCGGGCCGTTGGTCGTGTAGATGTCGTAATAGTCGCCAGGAACAAGACCGATGTAATTGAAGCTCTCGAACCACTCATGCTCCCCCCCGTCGATCCCGGAATCATTCCAGAACAACATTTCAGGAGTTTCGTAATCACTATACCCCTCGGCAATACTCGGCAGCGCACGGACCACAAAACTGCTGGGATAGGCCTGCGGATCGCCGAACTGCCCAAAGCCGGTGATATCAGTCGGCAACGTGACAATGCGGACATCGCCGGCAACATCATCACCGGCCCGGATGTAATAGTGCAGCACGTCACCGGGATACAAGGTCCCGGTATCGGGCAGGTCGAAAGACCAGGCGTCGGGGTCCGGTATGCCGGTAAATCCGATCGCCGGCAAACCCAGGATCATACCTGACGTGGGTGTGCTTCGATACGGATCAAACACGGGGTTGGCGTTGATGATATAGTGGAGTTCCGGCGAACCCGCCAAAACAGACCCGGCCCGCACGGGCACGATATCAATAACGATTGAATCGCCGGGATCATTGCGCAGATGCTCCTGAGGCGAAATGTTTCGGGCCATGTCGAAGCGCACATGCATCGCGCCCAAATCGCTGTAATCGAGGGAGTCCGTCTCGGGAAAATTGTCCTGCGCCAGATCAATTTCGCGGGCCACCAGGCTGGGCCCCTCGTAGGGAAAGACCTTCACTGCGACGTTGTCAAAATAGGGCGCAGGATAGCCGTCATCGGAATTCCAGGCCCAGGCCCAGCCCAGTTCATACACGCCCAAGCTCACCTGAATCTCATCGCGACCGCGATTCATCAGGTCAGTCACGTCGTGGCTCTCCCGGGAATATCTTGGCTTTCCGTAATACACGAAATTGCGACTGCGCAGCTTCTGGTCCGCCAACAGCTGCACCGGGCCTTCCGAGCCATCGGTATCGGCCGAGCGCACACCCCAGACGAAGAAAATCCCGGGCGCGTCGGCGGTCAGGTCTTCGTGGCGGTAAGCGTCAAAACTGAAAATGACACCGTCATAAGTGTCATCAGGCCAGTTCATGACGGGCGACAGCAAATTGATCTGGATGTGTTCACTGGGACCCGCCAAACCGCCGGTCGAATTGACGATATAACCAGAGGGGCCATAACACCAATTGATGCAGAATGACCCGCCGGTGCCGGGCACCACCAGGCCATCGTCGATAAACGCCACCTGCTGGCTGTAGTTCGTGCGACAGGGGTCCTCATCCTCCAGGCCGGTCCACAGCGCCGAAAAATCACCGACACCCGAAGGGAATTCCACTGACCAGTTGCCGAACGATCCGTCCTGGAAATCGTCAAACGTCACCAGATCAGGCTCGCCAGCCTGGCTGACGGTCACGGTGATGTCGTCGATCTGGCAAGCGCCCTGGGAGGGCCACGAACAATCTTCATCGGACCAAACGGGGTCGGACATGACCCGAAAAGCAACGACAACATCGCTGCCATCGATCAGTTCTGCCGGCAGATACGTGTGACCGTCGTTGACCGCGAAGGAGCCAGTCCCATCCCAGATTCGCAAATTCCAATAGCCTGGCTGGCCCTCGAGCTGGGCACTCAGGTAGGTGTAATCATAGCCGGGCTCCGTATCGTTCTGCAACGTGGCGACAACATCGACCCTGGCGGCGACGGCCGGATTGTTGACCGCCTGCCGATAGACCAGCAAATCGTGCCAACTGTTTCCATAACCGCCTGCGGCATCCAACGAATCGTTACAGCTGTCGAAGCCTATATCGCCACACCAGGCGGCGAGGTTGCCAGCCACCGCCTGGTTGTATTCGCTGACCTGCCAATGGGCACTCGTGGGCCGGGTGACGTCCACCGTCGTCCACCCGTTCCATCCGGCCTCAAAATCGCCAATATGTAGGACCCCGGAACCGGCCGGGCCCATCAGGTTGATCGTATCGCCGGCGGCTTTGGCCTGCCCGGCATTGCCGCCATGAATGCCGCCATGAATGATGGCGCCGTCGCGCGCAAGCTGTGGGCGCTCTGCCGCCACAGCCACCGTAACGGTCGCCATGAAGGCAATAATCAGAACAAATGGCGTCTTGGCAGCCATAATTTTCCCCTAATCGATTTTCACCTATTTGATCAGCGCCATCTTGGCGACCTGAATGTCCTGGCCCATTCGCGCCTCATAGAAATACACCCCACTGGCCACCTGGGCCCCGCCGGCATCGGTGCCATCCCACACCACATGACCGCTGGTCTGCACTGCGGCGTCCACCAACGTGCGCACCAGTTCGCCGCGCAAATTGTAGATTTTCAGGCTGAGGTGGCCCGGACCGCTGACCGAATATTCAATTCGAGTCACCGGATTGAAGGGGTTCGGGTATGAACTCACCGCAAAAGCCGGCGCTTCGGGCACCGGACCCACGGTACCAAAGCCGAAGAAGATCAAGATATCTTCCAGAACCTGGTTGTTGGCGCTGTAGGGAGCCGGAACCGACGCCGGATTGGCTCCACTGACTGCCGCCAGGTCATAGGGCAGCGTCACGATCATATTGTCATTGCCGTAAAAGTTCAGGGCCGCGGCCGAGAACGTGTAGGCGCCGGTGCCACCATTGGGATCAGCAAATTCGGCCAACTGTACTGCGCCCGGTCGGGCGACCTGCCCATCGAATGCCCGCAATTTTGGACAGCCACCGGTGGCGTACCAGTCGCTGGTATAAAAAACGGGGTTCCCCGGCACGAAACTGACCAGAGGGCTCACTTGATTGCTGATGAAGGGCCGAATATTGGGCGTGACCACATCGACGCCCAGCACATCGGCGGCAAAAATCAGCCCACCGGCCCCTTGGTTGGTGGTCAGGTCGCTAGCGACGCCATCGCCAGCCACCAACAAATTCCGCTCGCCCGCAGCGAACCAGGAAATGAGGGCCCCGAGGTCATTGCCGGGGTCGGCAGCCGGATCACCGGACGAAATCGTGTGCAGGTCCTGGGTACCGGAGCGATAGATGATGTCCGTATACTCCGCCAGGGAGGCCCCACTGGTGCGCCCACCGATGCCATTGCCCAGCCCCAGCTCGGCGGCGTTCGTGAAGTAGAAATCAAAAGTGCGTGGTTTGCCCGCCACCGTTTTTTCATTGCGGAATCTGAGCCCAATCATCGCCTCGTACAGGTCGGCTGCCAGCTCGGGGTCTCCGCTGTCATCCCAGACCAGAATACTGGACGTGCGCAGGCCACCAATTCCGTCAAGCGACATTTCGGGCAGCGCGTTGACGGTGAACTGCAGATCGTAGGGCGGTGCAACACCAAAAACACCGTAGCCGGACAAATCGACCGGCAAAGTGGCCATCTGGATATCGCCGCCGACATCATCCTCGGCACTGAAGTAGTAGTGCATCACATCACCCGGAAACAGGGTCCCGCTATCGGGCAAATCGAACGCCCACTGGTCCTCAAGCGGCGCGCCGCCGATCATGACCGGCGAACCGGGAACCCAACCGCTGACCGGCATGATACGGAATGCATCAAAATCCGGATTGGCATCGATCGTGTAGTGAAGTTGTGGCGCGCCCACAAGCACACCACCGGCGCGCATGGACCGGACCGAGACGACCAGGGAATCGCCCGACTGGGCCACCGAGGCGATGGCCGAATCAAAACGCACATGCAATGAGCCCAAGTCTGCCACATCCAGCACGTCGCGTTCGGGGAAACTGTCCTGCCCCAGGTTCTCGGGCTTGGCCACCATGACCGGACCATCAACCGGAAACACCTTGACCGAAACATTGTCAAAATAGGGCGCGGGATAACCATCGTCCCCGGTCCAACCCCAGACATAGCCCAGTTCCCAAACGCCCAGGCGCATCTGGACTTCATCCCGGCCGGCAACCAACAGGTCGGTCACGTTGTTGGTCTCCCGCCTGTATTCCGGGCCTCCGGAGTAGACGGAGTTGCGGTCCTCGAAGGGTTGCTCGTTGATGTCCTGCACGCCCCGGCCCGCCGAACCATCGGTATCGGCCGAGCGCACCGCCCAGGTGTAGAACACACCGGGAGAGTCAGCAGTCAGGTCTTCATGCACGAACACATCAAAGCTGTAAAGAATGCCATCAGCCGCAACCGTCGGCCAGTCCATCACCGGTGACAGGATATAATTTTCCAGATGTCTCGATGGTCCCAACAGGCCTCCGGTGGTATTGACAATGAAGCCCGATGGGCCATAGCACCAATTGATGCACTCGGACCCGCCGGTCCCAGGCACAACCACATCGTCGTCCACAAAGGCCACCTGGTTGGAGTAGTTGGTCGCGCACGGGTCGTTGTCTTCCAGACCGGACCAGATTTGTGCATAATCGCCCACCCCGGTGAAGCCGCTATTGGCCCAATCGCCCAGAGTCCCATCCTGGAAATCGGTGAAGCTGACGATATCAGCCAGGCCAGCCTGGGAAATCGCGACGGTCACGTCGTCAAGCTGGCAGGCGCCAGCGCTGAAGAACATGCAGTCTTCGTCGGACCAGCCCCCATCGGAAACGACCAGGAAAGTGATCACAACGTCGGTGCCGTCCACAAATTCAGCCGGCAGGTAAGTGAACGTTTCATCCACGGCAACGACACCGTTGCCGGTCCAGTGCAGATCGAAGACGTAGCCCAACTGGCCTTCGTGGGAGGCGTTGAGCAGGACGTGGTCTTCGGCGGGCTCAGTGTCGTATTGCAGAGTGGCGGTGACTTGCACGGTCGCGGCCATCTGTGGATCTGTCACCGCGGTTCTGAATTCCAGCAGTTCGGACCAGTTATTGCCATATCCGCCGCCCTCATCGAGGGTCTCATGGCAACTCGGAAAAGCCAACGAGCCGCACCAGGCTGCCAGATTGCCGGGCACCGACTGGTTGTAGGCACTGACATGCCAATTCGCGCCCGAAGGTGCAGTCGCATCGAGCGAGGTCCAACCGTTCCAGCCGCTCTCGAAGTCCCCAGTATAAGCCGCTCCGGAACCGGACGGTCCCATCAGATCAATGGTATCACCGACCGCCTTGTTCACAGTGGCGTTGCCGCCATGGATGATGGAATTGTTGCGAACAGGTCGAGGCAGGTCAGCGGCCAGAATATTGGCAGCTACAAGTAGGCTCAAGCCCACGCTGGCAAACACAGCGCGCTTCTTCATAATTTTCCCTTTCAATATCTGCGGCGAAATACGCATCTAACGGCCGCACGAGCTAATGCGACTTAGTTAAGCATACAGAATCCGGATACCCCAAAGCAAGCTCCTCCATGCAGATCCCGGTTTTTTGATTTCATATTTTCGACAGGCTGTGCTGGCTTCATTCTGCCTGCCATACTAGAATTCGGCACTCAAACGTCTCGAACCCCTTACAGGAGTGCACAATGCCCACCTCCCTGTCCGTCTACGTTCTGACCCACAATAGCGACCGCCACCTCCAGCAGGTGCTCGCTGCGGTGCAGGACCTCGCCGACGAAATCGTCATCGTCGACTCGGGTTCGCAAGATGATACCCGCGCCATCGCCGACCGCTTCGGTGCCGTCTGGCTCACGCGCACCTTCGACCACTTCGGCGCCCAGCGCAACTATGCCCAGGACAACTGCACCCACAATTGGGTATTGGCTCTGGATTCGGACGAAGTCATGGACGGTGAAATGGCCGCCAACCTGAGCGAGCTCAAAGCCGCTGACTTCTGTCCTGATGGTCCCGAGGGCCGCGATATCGAAGCTTTCAAACTGCGCCGCCGTTGGTACCTCTTTGACCGCGAAGTGCGCTGTATCCTGCCGGTGATCAGCCCTGACTATCCCATCCGACTGTTCCGCAAAGACAAAGTGCGCTACCACGAGGTGGGCAACCTGGTGCACGAATCACCCGAGGGTGTCACCAGTGACGAGCGCCTTTCGGTGGGCGCGTTGCACCACTACAGCTGCGATTCTGTGGATCATTTGTACGGCAAGCTGAACCAGTACTCGAGCCTGGCGGCACGCGAGATGCTGCGCAAGGGCCAGACGACATCCTGGTTCGGGGTATTTTCCCACGCCTTCGGGGCCTGGGTGAAGTGGTACCTGCGCAAGGGCGGTTGGCGCGATGGACAAGTGGGCTTCCTGGTCGGCTTGTACGCCTACCAGTACACCTTCCTGAAACACCTGAAGCGGTTGTATATGTCGGGCTGAGCCCGACCTATTTGACGAGCAGCAACTTCGTGGTCGCGTGACCGGCAATAGTCCTGGCCCGCGCGAAATACACGCCGCTGGGCAGCACCGCGCCTTCATCGCTGCGGCCATCGAAGATCACCGGATGCACACCCGCCGCCAACTCCGCCGACAACAGGGAACGCACCACACGTCCGCGCAGGTCATATACGGCCAGGTCCACCGGACCGGCGGCCGGCACGGTGATCGCCAGCTTCGTGCTCGGGTTGAACGGGTTGGGCCAGGCGGCCACTGCGGTCACCAGAGGTCCGGCACCCGGCACGGGCGTGGCCACCGGCGCCAGTTGCACATCCAGCACCGTGGGCGTACCCCAGGTCGTGCTCACGCCCGAGACGGTTTTGCTGTGGTAACCTTCGGCGCTGAAGGTCAATTCGTGGGTGCCGGTATCGACCAGCTTGTAGTAGTCGCCATGGGCCGGATCGGTGCTCACGGTTTTTATATTGCCCGTCACCGTCACCAACGCGTCCAACGGAAGGCCGTTGATCGAGTCTGTCACCACGCCGCTGACGCCAAAATCCGCCGCGTCGATGAAGTGCAGCAAGCTTTGCCGGTTGTCATCCCAATACCCCGGCAGGGTCGACACATGGGGCCATTTGATATTGCTGACCTCGATGGTCACGTTGATGCATCCGGTCTGGTCGTAGGCCCAGTCCTGCAGGCCGCCATCGACCCGGTACCAGGCCGCGCCGTTGGTGATTCCGTCGGTGAACGAGCCATTGAACATCGGCAAGTTGGTCGTCGAATACTCCAGACTCAACTGGATCATCGCCAGATCATCGGGAGCCAGGGTGTAGGTGTAGTCCCAGGGGTAATTGACCACCAACGCCCCGCCGTGTCCGTTTTCGCTGACCACGAAATGGTGGGCGTTGGCGTAGGCCATGTAGTTCAAATTTTCAATGGCCGTCACCGGGTCAAATCCTGTGGGCAACGGGAAATTTCGGTTCAGATCGTAAAAATCGGCGTTGTACCGCGTGCCCGCCACGTACCCATCGGGATTGTGCAGCGGCATGATGTGGATTTCGGTGGTATTGACCAGGTCGGTCACGTCGGTGTAGCCGGGTTGGCCGTAATTCTCCGCCAGATGGTGGGCCAGGTTCAGCAACAGACTCATGCCCACCACTTCGTCGCCATGCATGGTGCTGGTCAAAAGCACTTCGGGTTCGGCAGCAGTATTGTTCACATCGGCAGAGACCACCAGGCCCCACAATTCCCGGCCCTGCACCGATTGGCCCATGCTGAAGGTGCGGCAAATGGTCGGATAGTTCGTAGCCAGGTCGGCCAGCAGGGTGCCGATTTGGGCGTGGGTCGGATAGTAGTTCACCGCCGCGCCGTCGCTTTTGTCGGCGACGATTTGCTTGGCCCAGGCATTTTCAGCGGCTTGCCGGCCCTCTTTATCCCGGTCGGGCAGGCGGGTCAAGGCGTAACCGGCGGCCAGCAGAGCGGCCTCTTCGGCGGGCGTGACCCGGGTTTTGACAACCCAGCCCTGCGGTCCGGGCGCCAAATCCTCGCGGGTGAAATCAGCCAGCGGCACCTGCGCCAACATCTGTCGCACGGCGGCCTGATCGGCCAGCTCCAGGCGCACCGGCGCGTCGTGCCATTGGCGGATTTGCCACTGGGGCAGACCTTTGTCGTCCTTGGGAATCACTGTGTTTTCGGCGGCAAAAACCGGCAGCGCCGCCATCAGCAGTACGGACAAAACGACGGCCAAAGCCGCTTGGGTGGTCAGTCGATCATAAAATTTCTTCCGCAATTCCGGATCCCTCCCCAAAGTTGTTTCTCGCGCCCCCACGAATCATCATCAATAATAATAACATATCAGGAGTGAACAAATCCAGCCTTGGTCCAAATCAGCCTTTCTGACCTTATTGACGAATCGATGCCAACAGACGTATACTTGATATTGAAACCCGACATGCGTTCAACCTTTGACCTGGATTCGCCCCTGAGGACCCCAGGTTTCAACCCGACAGGTGAAGTTTTGCGCTTGCGTAATCGCCCCTATGGCAAGGGGTTCCAAACTTTGGGAATCCTCGTCATCGTCGCCGCCCTGGCTTCCTGCGGCCGGGTCGCGCCCACTTTTGAGCCGGGCAATATCACCGTGACATCGACCCCGGCCGGGGCCGCCATCTTCCTGGACGGCGCAGATTCCGGAAATTTCACACCTTTTACCTTCGTGGGCCTGGACGCCGACCTCTATGAAATCAGCGTCATTTTGCCGGATTTCATCTCAACCCCCACCAGTATTCCCGTGGATTTGGCCCCTCTGGATGACATCACCCTCGACTTTGCCCTCTCCCAGACCGGACTCAGCATCACCTCCGAACCGGCGGGTGCCGCGATCATCATCGACGGCACCGATACCGGCCAGGTGACGCCTGCGACAATCGGTGGTTTGAGTGCCGGCCCGGTCGAGATCGCGCTGAGCCTGGACACTTTCCTGATCTCACCGGCAGTCTTCTCCGCCGATGTCACCGAAGGCGCCGTCAGCACGGTGCCGACCGAGACGTTCACCCTGCGCCCGCAGCGCACGGTTATCCTCGAGGGTTTTGCCAATACCAACTGCGGTCCCTGCCCTCAGCTGACCGACAACCTGGTGGCCATGTCCAACAAGCCGCAGTTCGGTCCCGATCGCGTCCTCTACCTGGAGTTCAGCGTCAACTGGCCCAACCCCGCCGATCCTTTGTTCCTGCACAACCAGAGCGAAAACACGGACCGCTTCACCGACTATTTTGTGCTCGGCGCGCCCGCCCTGTACACCAATGGTGTCCAACTGGACGATGCCCTGGATGCTCCGGCCATGGAAGCCTCGCTGCTGGCCGACCTGCAGACCGACCCCGGTTTTTGGATCGACGTGACCGCCGACTTCACCAACCCTTCAATTCCCGTGACCGTCACCCTGGACCCGGCGGCCAATGTTGACTTGACCGGCACTTCGCTCTTTGTGGCCCTCTACGAAAGGGTCATTGATTTTGACGAACGCGGTTTGACTCCTGGTACCAACGGCCAGACCGTCTTCCATCATATCTTTAGGGACCGGGTCGATGTGCCCGCAGCCCTGGGTCTGCTGACCGCCGGCACACCCGAAGTCCACAACCTCACCCTGGCCCGGGGCGACTGGCCCCTCGACAACCTCGTGGTCGTCGCCTTTGCCCAACGCGACAGCGACCATGCCATCATCCAGGCCGGCTCCCATGGGGAAGCGGCCGAATCCGGAGGAACCCCATAATGACCGCCACCTCGCGCAAATCGATCGCCGTTCTGGTTCTGGCTCTCGGCCTGCTGGCAACGCCCCAGGCAGCCCTGGCCGGCTTTGACTGGGACATCGAGCACACCGGTTCGGTCAATGACTTCTTCATCATCGAAGCCTTCCACACTGTGGTCACCAATACTGGCGCGGTCGCCGACACGGTGATGGTCAACATGGTCAAGGATGTGCCGGGCGACTGGGTGGCTTCGCTGTGCGAGTCGTTGCTCTGTTACCCGCCTTTCCTGCTGGATATCGAATTGATCCTGGCCCCCGGCGCTAGCACCGAGCTGATCATCGACATAACCCCGATCACCAATCGGGGCAAGGGCTCGACCTACATCACGCTCACCAGCAAGAACAATCCGGCCGATACCTCGGCAGCCACCTTCTCGGTCATCACCTCTGGTCTGGATTTGCTCTATGTCGAGGCCGTCGGCGGCGCCGCCACTGAAGCCCTGTATGCAGGCGCCATTGCCGCAGCCGGCAAAACCCACGCCACCTGGACATCTGCCGACATGGGCAAGGTGCCGGCGGCTGACCTGGCCAATTTCGCCACGGTGATCTGGGCCTCGGGCGCCATCCCGACCGGCCTGGACGCCACCGACATGACCAACCTGACGACCTACGTCACTGGCGGCGGCACCCTGGTGGTTTCGGGGCAGAACCTGGCCTCTGCGTACTGCGACCCCGCCAGCCCTTACTACTCGACCACGACCCACGCCTGGTTCCAAAACAGCCTGGGCACCGACTATGTGGCGAATATTGGCAGCACCGACTTTGTCACCAGCCTGGCCGGCGATGAAATCTTCAGTGGCGCGTCCTACAACATCAACGGCGGCGACGGTAGCAATGACAACAACAGCCCCGACGTGATCACGGCCACGGGCAATGGCAATACCAGCCTGTCCTTCAGCGGCGGCGGTACGGCCCTCGTCCGCTCTTCCGCAGGCGCCGGCCGAACGATCTTCGCCTCGTTCGGCATCGAAGGCATCGCCGATAATACCAGCCGCACCGATTTCCTGGCCAAGGTTCTGGGCTGGTTCCAGACGACGGTCGTTGCCGTGGGCGACGACCTGCAGCCCGTTTTTGCCCGCCACGCCCAGGCCTGGCCCAACCCGTTCAACCCCCAGACGAGCATCCGTTTCGAAGTCGGCGGCGACCGTGCCGTCAGCAGCGAAGTGATCGTCTATGACCTGGGCGGGCGGGCCGTGCGCCACCTCTTCCAGGGCACCGTCAATCCCGGTCCGCAACGCGTGGACTGGAATGGCCGGGACGACAGCGGACGCCATCTGGCCACCGGGGTCTATCTGGCCCGGGTACAAGTCGCTCAAGAACAACAAATCGTAAAAATGACCCTCGCCAAGTAATTTGGCGAGGCGACCGAGGAGCCGTCGATGACAGGACCAATCGTCCGGATCGCTGAGGGCCGTTGTGCGCCTTTTGCCTTGGCACGTATGCTTTTTGCCGTGATTCTGGTCTTGCTGATGACCAATGCCGGACAAGTGCTGGCCCTCGAAAATGTGCCAGACTGGACCCTCGAGGATATATCCGGCCAGAAAGTCAGCTTTCACGAAGAGCTGGCCCAGGGCCCAGTCGTGATCAGCTTCTGGGCCACCTGGTGCAAGCCCTGCCTCAAGGAAATGCCCCACCTCGAACGCCTGGCCGAACAATACGCCGGTCAGGCCACCATCCTGGCGGTCAGCACCGACGCCCCCAAGTCCGTGGCCAAGGTGGCGCCGTTCATCAACTCCAAGGGTTACGAAAACATCAAGGTCCTGCTGGATCCCGGCGCCGACCTGCAGAACCTGCTACAGGTGGGCAGCATCGTGCCATTCCTGATCATCTTTGACAGCCAGGGGCGCGAAGTCTACCGCCACATGGGTTACAAGGATGGCGATGAAATCGAGTTGGAGCACCAGATCGCCGCGGCCGTTGAAGCGGCCGCAGCCGGCACTGTTGTCGAAACCGGCAAGCCCGCCTGGAGTGAAGCGGTGACCGCGACGGACCGCTTCGAGTACAGCTACGCCAGCGATACCCAAAAGGAAATTTTCGAAAACTGGCTCGATGTCAGTTATCAGTTCGGCGGCTTCCGCACCGGCGTGATGCTCAACAGCCAGGCCCCCAGCGAAGAAGGCGACCGCAGCAACGAGATCAAGCACCGCTATTTTGAATTCGACACCGCCGGTTTCAACATCCGGGCCGGACACTTCTATGGCCTGTTCGGCCGTGGCCTGATTTTCAATTCCTACGAAGACCGCACCGTGCGCGTGGACACCCGCCTCGATGGCCTGAAGGCCAGCTACCAGAATGGCCGCCTGTCAGCCACCGCCTTTTCGGGCTCGCCATTGCTGCGCGAGTTGGACATCCGGGCCCTCGATGTGGAATACAAAGCCGTGGGCAACCTGCATGTGGCAGCCACGGGCCTGACCTACCGGCCGGATGAATACCAGGACGCCGCAGGCAATATCCACCGGGAAAACGTGAGCTCGGTGCGGGCCCGCGAAAGCTTCTCCTTCGGCGATTTTTACGTCGAAAACGGCTGGAAAACCGGGTACGACTTCAATCCGGTCAACGACAGCACAGACTACGGCACCGCGCTTTACGCCAACGTGAACCTGTACCGCGGTGCGTTTTCGGCGTCGTGGGAATACAGCGACTACGACAAGTTCGAAGTGGTTTCGCGCGCTGACGGTATCACGGCCCTGAATCGCCCGCCCGCCCTGGCCCGCGAGTTCACCTGGACGTTGCTCAACCGCGCGCCCCATACCCTGAACGCCAACGACGAAAAAGGCCAGAACCTGGACCTGATGTACACCGGCAACAACGGCTGGACCTTGCTGGCCAGTGGCGCCGACATCGAACGCCACGACGGCTCGACGGTGTACCAGTTGGGCTATTTCAGTGTTGAGCAGGAGCGTATGGGCGATTTCCGCCTGCTGGGTGCCTTTGGCTACCAGGACAGCGAAGGCCTGCGCCAGACCATCGGCGGCGAAGTGACCTGGTTTGCCAGCGAGACCAGCTCCTGGACCGTGCAGGCCGAACAGCAACATGTGCGCGTCGGCACCGGCCCCGGCTTTGACCTGGGCCAATACGACCAGCAGTGGTATCGGCTGGAATACGAAACCGCGCCCCACTGGGCCATTGCGGCCATCCTGGAAGCCAACAACAAGTACGAAGAGCAGCGCGCGCCCAACGAAGCTGCCGGGCCATTCCCCTCCGGGCAGATCACCTATACTCTCAGTAGAGGCGGCAGCCTGAATCTCTGGGGCGGCCAGCGTCAGGCCGGATTCCTCTGTTCGGGCGGCGTTTGCAAGTTTGAGCCGGAATTTGAAGGGGTCGAGTTTTTCGGAGTATTCCGCTACTAATTGGGCGAATGGGAAAACCACTCCGGATCGGGATTCAGATTTGCAGTCGGGTCAGCGCCTCGTTCAGTTCGGCCACCAATTGCTGGTCGCGCCCTTCCATGTAGAAGCGCAGCACCGCGTCGGTGCCCGAAGCCCGCAATTCGAACCACAGGCCGTCAAACTCGATGAAGGTGCCGTCGCCGGCGTGAAAAACCCGGCTGATCGTCGGCAGGACCGCGCCTTCAGGCAGGCGTTCGATCAACTCTGACGCCACATCATCGGGCGCCCGGTCTTCCAGCGAAGCAAAAAAGGCCACCGTATCGTCTTTGAGTTTGTTGCCGGCCGCCTGGGCTTCTGTGCGAGCCTCACCCTTCAGGCTCTCGTCAAAGAGCGTGATGTCGCGCCGCTCGTAGAAGCGGTAGCGGGTCTCGTATTTCTCCAGCAGTTCCAGGTAATAACCCGCGAAACTGTCGCCGCTGTTGTGCAGGCGCGCGGCCAGGCACAG
>CAZLUL010000020.1:0-30247 GCA_964562635.1 uncultured Fibrobacteraceae bacterium
GGAGCAGGGCATCCCCATGCCCAGCTTCTTCGGCTACCTGTTCAAGTGGTCGGTGCCGGTTCTGATACCGATCTTCGTCCTCGTCACCTTCATCTTCTTTGCTTAGGGAGAGACTGACATGGCCAAGAAAACAGCCACGGCCCCGCGTTTCTACGAGGTCGTATTCCAAGGCAAGCCCAAAGTCGTCAAGGCCTTCATCAAAGGCCTGATGATGGGCGCCGAGCGCGAAGCCACGGTGTTCTACAGCTTCGACGAAGGTGTGCACCACGAAGGGAAGGCCGAAAAATTCAAGGAAATGTTCGGCATCCGGGCCGTCGACTGCCACGTTGTCGTCGGCAGCGAAGGCAGCAGCTATCTGAAAAAAATGGCTCGTAAGATATCTACCGACACGGGTTTGGAGATTTCCAGCAACCGCAGCATCCGCAATGCGAGCTTGAAGTTTGAGTACCACGCCTACGCTCCGCGCTACAGCGCGGAAATCGTGAAGGTTCTCAAGGCCTTGCCCAAGGGCTTGAAGTTGAATGACTACGACCACGTGGAGAAACGTGATCCGTCGGCCAAGGGTGTCGAGGCCTACTCGGCCACCCACGACTTCGAAGCCGATGGCAGCGGAACCGTCGTGGGCCGGATTGACCTGCTCATCGAACTGAAACGCACGTTTGCCAAGTACCCACTGATCCAGTCCGAGGACATTCTCCTGAACCTGGCCTGATCAGCGACCAATAATAAAGCCCTCGACCGGATGGTCGGGGGCTTTTTTTGTGCCACTGCTATTTGGCTTTTCTTCTCGTGTGGCCGACTACCGCTGACCGCCCCGGCGCCGTGAAATAGCGGATGGGGAACATCAGATATTTCTCGGCTCTTTCTTCGATGACGAAATCCGGTTGCACCTCGTCGACCACCGGCTGGATGCTGTGCCGCCTCACATTGCTGGTCCACACCCAACGGGACTCGCTGAAGCTGCGGGCAAACCAGGGCAGCAACCGATCACCATAGGAGTCGCGCAGGATCAGGACCCGCGGCAACTCCGGCCGGTCCTGGCTGGTGTGGATCGGGAAACGGTTGGCGTTAGACGAATACCGCGGACGAGGCAGGTTCCGCACGTCCAGTTCACCGGATGCCAACGGCACCTGCGGTTCCTTCTCGGCCAGCCAACCATCCAGGCCCAGCAACGCCGCCAGATCACCATCGGTTTTTTGGGTCCAGGCCAAAGCCTCATCCCCCAGCGCCAGGGGCTTCACGCGCTCGTCATATTGCCCCACAAACCGCGCGATTTCTTCGGCGGCCACAAAGGCCCCCCACTCGTTCCAATGGGAATCGATCTGGTGGTACAGGGGCCCCAGTTCCCAGCGCCGGTTGCGCAGATATTCCTTCAGGTCGAGGATTTTCAGATCTGTTTCGGCCCGCAGGTAGGCCAGGAACAAGTCGGCGCTCGTTTTAGCGGCAGGCGCCCCCACACTGGCCGGCAATTGTTCGCCATAGACCGACCACTTGTCCGGCACGATGACCACCAGGTAGGTGCGGCCCTGGGCGGCAAAGTAGCGGTCGTTGTGTTCGAACTGCTCTTTCAGCTCGCGAAACAGGCGCTGGTGGTCGGCCGGCAACTGGGCCAGATGATTGCGGCGCGGATCACCCCCGCGCACCCCCTTGCCGTCGTAAAACAACCACCCGTCCCGTCCCGGTAAGACCTGGGGCGAGCTCGAAGTATTGAAGAGGCGGTAGTGGAACAGGCTGTGCATGCGCACCAGCAGGCCCCGGAAGCCGAAGTGGTCATTGAACCAGCCTTCGTAGGCGTCAGGCACTTCGGCGGCCGGCAGGCCTTCGAATTCAGGCATGGCCGCCAATTCCCGCTTCTCGTTCAGGGCCC
Source organism: uncultured Fibrobacteraceae bacterium (assembly GCA_964562635.1). Taxonomy (GTDB): domain Bacteria; phylum Krumholzibacteriota; class Krumholzibacteriia; order LZORAL124-64-63; family LZORAL124-64-63; genus JAGRNP01. Next base: position 1,868 of record CAZLUL010000020.1, read on the forward strand.
CGCCCCAGTTCAGGTCCGGTATCAGGGTGGCCACCAGCGGCAAACTACAGACCACGATGAAGAGGACCGCAAACAGCAGATTCGAATATTTCGTGCGTTCCATCTTCACCTCCCCGATCACTAGAACCGAAAGTAGATAAACGGGTTATACGAACCCGAAGCCAGGGTCATTACCGAAAGCAGCAGCACTGCCAGCAGCACCAGATTCTTGACGCCACCGTAGACCAGGCCCGGCGCCAGGCCCGACCAGCGGACCAACAGGCGGTCCTTGGTGCGCAGCAACAACGGCAGCAACGGCAGCGAAAAAGCACTGCCCACAACCATGGCCGTCAGAACTTCAGGAGTCACGACTGTGCTCACCTGCAGCGCACTCTTATCTGCAGCCGCAAAACCGACCATGGCCCGGAAGAACTCGCCCATCTGGCCGAGACCGGCCGAGCGGAAAACCACCCAGCCCAGATTCAGAACCAGGTGGGTGTAGCCCAGGCGCACCAGCAGGGGCCAGCCCTTCAGCCGCGCCGCCAGTCCCATCCGCTCGACGACCAGGAACAGGCCATGGTACAAGCCGAACAACACGTAGCCGTAGTCAGCCCCATGCCACAGGCCGCACAGAAAAAACACCGTCACCAGATTGAAATACACCCGCAGCGAGCCGACCCGGTCGCCGCCCAGGGGATAGTACAGATAGTCGCGAAACCAGGTCGAAAGCGAGATGTGCCACCGCCGCCAGAACTCCTGGATCGAACCCGAGATGTAGGGGTAGTTGAAATTCTCCGGAAAGTGAAAACCCAGCATGCGCCCGAGGCCAATGGCCATGTCCGAATAGCCCGAAAAGTCGAAGTAGATCTGCAGCGCATAGCCCAACACCCCCAACCAGGCCAGGCTCGTGCTCAATTCGTCGCCGGACAGCGCAAAAATGCGGTCGGTGGGCACGGCCATGGCGTTGGAAATGAGCACCTTCTTGGCCAGCCCCTGGGTGAAGCGCACACAGCCATAGCTGAAGCTGCCAGCGGTGACGATTCGGTGGCGCAACTCGACCGCCACATCGCGATAACGGACGATGGGGCCAGCCACCAGTTGGGGAAACATCGTCACGTAGCAGGCAAAATCGAGAAAGCTGCGGGTCGGCTGCACCTGCCGTCGGTAGACATCGATGGTGTAGGACATGGATTGGAAGGTGTAAAAACTGATGCCCAGCGGCAGCGACACCTGCAGCATTCCCCGCAGCGGGCCGTCTCCCAGGCCGAGCAATCCGGCCAGGCCGGTGCAGGCCTCTACGCCAAAATTGGCGTACTTGAAAAAGCCCAGAATCGAAAGGTTCGCCACGATGGAGACCGTCAGGAAGGCGCGCCGCAAACGGGGTCGCTGGCTGCGGCCGATCACCTGGCCGCTCACGTAGTCGATGGTTGTGGAGGCGAGCATGACCAGGATCAGCCAGTTTTCGCCCCAAAAGTAGAACAGCAAGCTGGCCAAAAGGATATAGCCATTGCTCAGGCTAAAAAAGAACCGCCGCGGGCGCCCCTCGCCCAGGATGCGGGTCGGGGCAAAGACCAGCGCGTACAGCACCAGAAAGAGCGGCAGATAGAGGAACAGAAAAATCGGTGAACTGAAGACCATTGTCGCCTAGTGCCCCGTCCCCCATGTTTTTTCGCCGGCGGTGATGGGCACCAACAGCATGTTGTTGATGCCCGGCAAGGGGCAGGTGGCGTACTCACTGAAAACGCAGGGGGGGTTGTAGGCCCGGTTGAAATCGAGCACGACGTCGCCGTTTTCATCGGGCGGGTCAGTGGACAGGAAACGCCCGCCGGGATAGGTGCCATGCCCATTGGTGGCGTCGCCGAAGACCACGAACATTCCCGCGCCCGGCTCACCGGTCGGCCGCAAGCGGTGAATCGCACCGTCCAACTCAAAAACCAGGACCCCCGGCGTAGGCTCGTCCGCCACCTGTCCCAGCACGTTGGCCACCCGTACGGTGCCCGGTTTGCCTTCCAGCCGGGCGGTTACCCGCCAGGCCTTGTTCACCGGGTAGCGTTGGACACCCTGGAAATTTTGTAAAACGGGCGACTGGCGGTCCTTCACCCGCAGAAAATATTTCTCTCCCCGCTGGATGACGTAAAAGACCAGCGAGCCCACGGCGATCTGATCCGGCGCGCCCTGCCCATCGGTCTTCACGACTCCGCCGCCAAATTCGCCTGCCTCGGCACCCTCCACGAAAGAAACCAGTTGAATGCCCGCCGCCGGCCTGAGATCCGCCTGACCGCCCATCAGGGTCAGGGTCCCGAGAGTCGCCGGCGCCACCGCCGCCAGCACCACGTCGCTGTCGGGGCCCGAGCCCAGGATGTTGACGCCCTGTCCCAACGGGTGCAATCCCACCAGGGTCAGCCAACCGGTTTCGCTGCGCAGGCGTTCAATCCGCTCGGCATGCCAAGTGTCAACTTCCGCCATATATGCAGCATCTTCCTGCTGATCACAGCCAACCAGAATCACTAACCCAGCCAGAATCGAAATGATCTGCCCGCGCAAAATTTTGCTCATGATTCCACTTTCCAAACGGGGCAAGGTTCGGGGTGAAGGCCAATCTTACACGATCATGCGAACCCATAACAGGCTTGATGCTCATTACCCAGCGGCCGCGAAATCCGCCAACCCGATGAGAAAGTATCCGGCACAACGGGATATTTTGGGTCAACGGCACACACATTGCCACGTCTTTCCCTTGGAAATCCTATTCAGCGTCAGAGTCCTCGTAGGGGCTCTTTCCCAACCGGCCTCATGCGATTTGCAAGGCCGGCCTGATCGACCTCATGCGATTTGCAAGGTTGATCTGACGGCCCACACAACCAACGCAGCGGGATGGCAATGATCCGTACAATGAGCAGAAAAAATCGTCTGATGGCCATTACGTTGGCTTTCGGCCTGATGGCCTCGGGCAGCGCCCTGGCCTTCGATCACCTGGAAATCACGGTGGTCAACCCCCATTTGGTGGCCGGACGGCCCGCCGTAACGGTTGAAACCGACTTCAGCGTGAACGTGCGTGCGGTCAACGCCGACGGATCCACCGATGTGACGGCCAACTTCATCCACGCCCAGTTGCAGTCACCCGACGTGGCCGCTGTCCTGCCCGGCAGCCAGTACTTGACCAACGGCGAATTCCAATTCGACAACGTGCGCTTCCTGGCCGATGGCCAACCGGTGCGCCTGCGGGTCTTCGACGCCGATGACGGCTCGGTGCCTGCCACCGATGTGGAAATCAACTGCTACAACTACGTCGACCACTTTGACTTTGCCGTCCCCGCCGGCGACAAGTTTGTCGACCAGGCCATTAACATCGACATCATCGCCCGTGACGGCGCCGGACTGGCGGTCCTGAATTTCCGGGATGACCTGGACCTGACTGCCCTGGTCGGTCACTTCCCCACCGGCCCGATGCTGGGCGTCAGCGGCGTTGATTTCGCCTTGGGTGTGGCCACCGTTCCGGTCACCTTCTGGGGCACCGACCCGATTACCCGTGAAAACGTGCTGACAGCCGTCAACACAGTGACCTATCCCGGCCAGGCGACGCCTGCCAGCGGTTCGGCCACCATCACGCCCCTGCGACCAGGCAACCTCGACGGCGTGGTGTTGCTACTGCCCGGCGAAAGCCTGACGCCCGGCGTCAGCCCCGGCAAAAGCGGTGTGCCCAGTTCGCAGACCTCGGGACAGAACTTTGGCGGCATCACCGTCTACGCCACTGATTTGCATTGGAATCCGATTGAGCCGGCGGCCCTGCCCAACCTCAACTGGAGCAGCGACGACCCCAACGGCGGCGTGATCCTGCCCGCCGGCGGAGTCATGGGTGGCAACCCCGAAATGAGCCTCTCCTCGACCCTGATTCGCTCTGGCACCACGCGCATGACGCTCACCGCCAGCGGCGCCGTCAATGCCACCAGCCGCAGCGACGTGATCATCAATCCCCAGGGCCTGGACCATTTCGAATTTGATCTCGGCGTGTGGAATCCGTCCGACTCCCAGGTGACCACCATTCCGTTCAACATCCGCATCCACGCCCGCGATTCCAACGACAACATTTTCCCGCTCAACGGCGCCGTCAGCCTGCGGGTGCGCATTGGCACCGCCGACGAGAGTGCCGACTACATCCTGACCAACAACGCCAACTTCGTGAACGGTCAGTTGGACGCCCTGGTCCAGGTGACCAAGCGCGGTTTCAGCGCCAAGCTCATTGTCGACTCGGGTGTGGTGGGCGAATCAGCGTCCTTCCAGGTCAATGCCGGACCCGCCGAGAAGATCCTGATCTCGTTCCCGGGCGAAACCTGGGTCAATGGCCTCAATGACGAAAATTTCAGCGGCAATCAGGGCACGCCCAACGCCGTGACCGCCGGTGACATGATCGATCCGGTGACGATCCGCCCCGTGGATCGCTACAACAACCTGGCGCCCGGCAACCGCAACGTGACCTTGAGCTCGCCTTCGGGCTATTTCGCATTGCCGGACTACCCCGGCAACGTGGTGAACATCAACAACCCCACGGACATCCGCGTGATCCTGCGCTCGGCCAATCAGCTGCAGTACCTGCGCGCCGAATCCAGTGGCATCAACGCCAACAACTCCAGTCCGATCAACGTATCGCCAGCGCCCTACGCCCGCATGGTGGTCGAGGCACCGGGCGAAACGCTGGACCCGGGCATTTTTGATTTTGTCGAAGACGACGGCAAGGTGGGCAACCCTTCGGTGCAGGATGCGGGCGTGCCTTTCGACGTGCGCGTTTACGCCACCGATTCCTTTTGGAACCCGGTCATGGACGTGGACCCGATCCTGCCGATGGCCATGGACTTCAGCAGCAGTGACGGCGCGGCCGCCCTGCCCGCCAACCCCCAGAATATCAGTGACAACACAGGCGACTTCGCCGTGACCTTGATTACTCTGGCGGATCCCAACCACCAGACCGTACGGGTGGACGACAACAGCAGTGGTGTATTTGCCTTCACGACCGTGCCGATGAAGGCCGGCGTGATCGACCACTTCGACATCGGGATCAACAACCGGACCAACCCCACGCCGGCTGACGTGCTGGGGCTCCTGCCCGATCACCGGGCCGGCTCCCTGCTGCCCAACGTGACGATCGTGGCGCGGGACATCTTCGGCAACCATGCCGCCGACTACACCGATGACGTGACCCTGTACGTGAGTCACGGCTCGGGCATTCTGAATCCGATTTCGGTGGACATGGGCGCCGGCTTTGGCACCGGCGCCTACCAGGGTGCCTGGCGCGGCAACATCCAGATCACTCGCACCGGCGTCGGCGTGCAGCTGTTCGTGCGCGAGGACACCTTTGCCCACACCGACAGCAGCAACCCTTTCAACGTGTTCGCCACGGCCCAGGACTACGCCGACCTGATTGTCCTGCTGCCCGGCGAAACCCACACCCCGGGTATTGCCCCGGGCAAGGTGGGCGACCCCCTGCCCCTGGCGGCCGGTGACCCGGTCATCGCTTCGGTGATCGCCACGGACGCCTGGTGGAACCAGGTGCCGGTCCAGTCCCAGGTCCATTTCACGAGCAACAATTTTTTCCAGATGATCACGCCCAACGACACGGCCCTGGATCCGGACGGCACGGCCAGTTATGACTTGTTCTTCAAGACCGCCGCGATGCATGACCTGGTCGCCGCCGACCTGATCACGCCCGCGATCAACGATACCAGTAGCGTGCAGGTCGACGCCGGCACCTTCAGCCGCCTAATGCTCCTGCTGCCCGGCGAAGCCGATCAGCCCGGTGGCCCCGAGGGCGACGGCAAGATCGGCACGCCGATCGCCCAGACTGCCAGTCTTGAATTCGACGCCCGCATCCGGGCGGTGGATCAGTTCTGGAACCAGGTCAACGACAGCAGCGAGCACGTGTGGCTGGCCAGCGACGATGGCTCCATCTCGCCCACCAACCCGCTGAACAACGGCCAGACCCTGGTCTCCGGCGAAATCACGATGCCCGTCTTCCTGACCTCGACCGGCTTTGTGACCTTGGCCGCTACGGCTCTTGACCACACCGATCTGACCGGCCAGCAGGCCACAGTGCAGATCCAACAGGGTGCCACCTATCAGATGGTCACCCCAGCCACAGCTTTGGTCGGCCCGCCCCAGACCTTCACCATCGAGGTAAGCCTGGTGGACGAAAACGGCGATCCGATGCCGACGGCCAACAACTGGTTCAACATCCAGGCCCTGCGCAGCAACCTGGAACCGGCCAGCAGCAGCCTGCTGATCACCAGTTCGCAACTTTCAGGCGGCGTGGTGAGCATCACCGGCCAGGCCTACGATACGGTCGAGGACATTGTCCTGTGGATCACCGACACCGCTGGCCGCAGCAGCTACAGTTCGACCATTAACATGCTGCCCAATGGCCTGGAATACGTGGTGACCATGGATGCCGCCGAGGCACCCCTGGTCGGTCCACCGGCCACCTTCCCGGTCGGCGTGCAACTGCGCGACACCGAGACCCACACCATCGTCGATACTGACCGGCGCCTGAGTGTCGCGGTGATGTCCGCCCTGGGCGGCGTGGGCCTCGGTACAACCGGCACCACGAGCCAGCGCCTGGACCACGGCGTGATCTCTTTCCAACAGAGCTACACCCGCGCCGAAAACATCTACGTGACCGTCACCGACACCACCGGTTTGAGCGGCTCCAGCCCCGTGTTTGCCATCCTCGCCGATGGGTATAAACGGTTGCAGATCGTCGCGCCGGGCGAGGTTATCGAATCGGGCATTCCCGCTTTTGACGCCAGCGGCAAGAGCGGCGCGCCTCTGGTGCAGCGCTCGGGCGAGCTTTTCCCCGTCACGGTACGGGCCGTGGATCAGTACTGGAATCTGGCCGACACCACCAACGTGGGTAATCTGCGTTTGGTGGCCAGCGACAACTCGTTTGCCGCGCCGGGCAATCCCCAGGAAAACTTCGTGCCCTTCGTCAACGGACGGCGCACCTTCAACGGCTTCCTGACCGACGAGGGCACCGTCACGGTGACAGCCTACGACGAGGACGACCTGGCCAACCCTTCGCAGTCGAGCCACATCCCGGTTGACCCGCCTTATGAATACGAAATCGCCGTGCCGGCCACTGCGTCGACCGGTCCGGTGCCGGGCTTCCAGGTCACCGTCAAGCTGATCGACCCGGTCACCGGCAACGTGGTGCCCACGACCATGAACCGCTTCTACCTGACTCCGTTGTTGCCCAACCAGGGCGCCGCCAGTGGCACCCTCGGCACCGCGGAGTCCCAGTTGGTCGGCGGCGTCAGTGTCATCAACAACCAGAACTACAGCACGGTCGAGGACATCATCATCCGGGTGACTGACGACTTCGGCCGCGAGGCCTTCAGTTCAGTCATCGCCATGGACAGTGGTGGGCTCTACTACTCGGTCACGATCCCCGACACCGCCATCGTCGGACCGCCCGAAACCTTCCCCCTGGTGGTCGAACTGCTCGACAGCAATACCGGCGAACGGGTCACCACCCAGGACCGTCTCTTCAACGTGCGCATCGTCAGCGCCCAGACCGGGCTCGATGGCGGCGGCACCACCGAAGTCACCCAGGGCATTCTTGCCGGTGGCGCCCGGACCATCACCCAGGCCTATAGCCGCGCCGAAGAAATATTCATCGAAGTCAGCGATGGCACCGGCATCACCGGCCTGAGCAATACCTGCCGCATGTTGGCCGATGGCTACAAGCGCATCCAGATCGTGGCCCCGGGCGAGACCCCTCTGCCCGGCGCCCTGAGCGGCACCGGCAAGCTGGGCGAACCGTTGACCCAGCAGGCCGAAGCACCTTTTACCCTCTCAGTGCGCGCGGTGGACCAGTATTGGAACCTGGCCCACACCGTCAGCGACGGCACCATCCACCTCAGCAGCAGCGGAGGCGAACTGGACCTGATCGACGCTGCGGCCGACAACGCTCCGTTCGTCAACGGCAGCCGCGACGTGGAAGTCGTGCTCGGCGGCCCGGGCGTCGTGGCGGTCTTTGCCACTGACGCCGCGCACCCCACGGTCAACTCGGGCCGCGTGGACATCCCGGTCAACGAAGCCGAATACCAGATCGTATTGCCAGACCCGGCCACCGTGACAGCTGGCCCGCCGGCCACTTTTGCCGTGACCGTGCGTCTGGTGAATCCGGAAACCGGAGATCGCATCGACGCCGGCGGCGATTTTGAGATGACCGCCCTGCTGCCGAATCGCTCGGCGGCCCACAGCGCTCTGGGCCTCACGACTGGCACGCTCGTCAGCGGCGAAGCTGTGATCAGTGGGCAGAACTACGCCACCAGTGAGCCGATCGTTATCCGGGTGCGGGACGACCGCGGTCGCGAATCCTTCAGCGAGGTGCTCAACGTGGTGCCCGAAGGCGTGCGCTACGCCGTGGACATCCCGGACACCGTCATCGCTGGTCAGCATTTCAGCATGACCGTGCGGCGAGTGGACATCATCAACGGCCAGTTGGTCACCACCGATGACCGCAACTTCACCTTGCGGGCCTTCAGTGGCAACTCGCCGCGACCGGACTTCAACCTGAGCCCCGCCGGCATCCTGGCCGATACCGTGGGCACCACTCTCAGTGGAGAGTACACCTTCGGCTACCAGACCTACGACCGGGCCGAGACGATCTATCTGCGCGTCGGCGACGACACCGGCGAGCAGTTCTTCAGCCATGTGGTCGTGGTCCGGCCCGCGCCGGCGGCCATGGTCCAATTGTGGGCCGAAGACATCCCCGGCCATACCCTGGACCGCCCGTTGCGGCCCGACGAAGTGGTCATTATCCGCACCCGCGCCACCGACGCGACCGGCAACCCGGTGCCGGGTTCGGAAGTCTTCATGGAAATCCTGCAGGGCGATGGCCAGCTGGGCAGCACCCGCTCAACCTCGTCGACCTTCATTGCCAACGTCAACGGCGAAGCCAGCATCGACCTGACGGTCGACCCGTTCGGCAGCCAGAACATCCATATGCAGGCCATCAGCGGCGAAATCGTCTCGGACGGCCTGGTGCTCGAAGTGGTCGGTCCACCGCGCAGCACGCTGGCGTTAGAACCTGAGGCTTCGGTTTTCCGCGATGGCTTCTACGTGACTTCGGCCACCCGGATGTCACTGTCGGCCGTAACCAAGGATCTGGGCGGCATCCAGGCCATCTTCTTTGATGTCGACCGGCTGGACCCACCGCGCCCGATCAACGTGTACGGCGGCGAATTCACCCTGGCCGACCTGGGCCCCGAATTCATGACTCCCGGCGAGCACACCCTGCGCTTCTACGCCGAAGAAGCCAGCGGCGTCACCGAAGAGATCCAGACCGTGGTTCTGTACACGGCCCGGGCTTTGGACCTGGCCAAGGAGATCACCAACCGGCCCAACCCCTTCAACCCCAGTGATGGCGCCACAATGATCATGTTCCGGCCCACAGCGTCCGGCAACGTGACCATGACGATCTACGATCTCTATGGCGACGTCGTGCACAGTGAACAGCAATTCGTAACGGCCGGCGAGGTCGTCCAGATTCCGTGGAATGGCACCAACGGCAAGGGCCACAAGGTGGCTAACGGCGGTTACATCTGCCGCGTCCAGGGCAATGGCATGGACCTGCGCCGCAAAGTGGCGGTGGTCAAGTGAGGAACTTCAATAACATGAATCGCACCAATTCCATCACCCGGATAAGTCTGGTACTCGCAGCGGTCCTGAGCCTGGCGCCTGGTTTGGCAACCAGCCCGGCAATGGCCGCCGACGATGCCGGTGTCCCGGGCGGTTTCCTGCGCTTCGGCGCCAGTGCCCGCAGTCTGGCCCTGGGCAACGCCGTCACCGGCGCCGCCGATGACGCCGCCACGTCCTATTGGAACCCTGCGGGTCTGTCCCAGTTGCGCACCATGGAAATCACAGCCATGGGCGCCACGATGTACAACGACACCCGCTACAGCTTCATCGCGTTGGGCCTGCCGACCGAATCCTGGGGCACCTTTGCCCTCAACGGCACCTTCACCAACAGCGGCGAATTCGAACGCTCGACCTGGGACGCCGATCTGGACGAAACCTTCAGCGAGAAGGAAAGCATCTTCTCCCTGGGTTACGCCAATGGCGGCACCCGCTTCACCTACGGCGTGAACCTGAAGGCCGTCAGCCAGAACATCGGCGGGGCCTCGGGCAGCAGCACCGGCCTGGACATCGGCCTGATGTATCGGCCCCACCGCCGGCTCAGCGTTGGTGGTGCGATCCAGAACCTGGTATCGCCTAAAATCACCCTGATTGACGAAGAGGAAGAACTGGTGCGCAGCGCCCGGGCGGGCCTGGCCCTGCGATTCTTCGGCAATCGCCTGCGCATGACCACCGACGTGGTCGAAACCAAGTACATGGACACCAGCTTCCGCGGCGGGTTGGAATTGGCCCCGCTGCGCAGCCTGGTCCTGCGCGGAGGCTACGACTCCGAGCGCGAGCACATGAGCGCCGGCGCCGGCTTCCAACTGGAAAACTGGCAATTTGACTACGCCTACGTCAGCACCGATCTGGGCGCCCAGAACGTTTTCAGCGCCACCTTGCGCTTCGGCGTGCCATTTGGCGTGAAGATGAAGACCGACCGGGCCCTGTTCAGCCCTTCAGGCAGCGACCGCAACGTCACCTTCGAGATCCAAACGGCGGTGCGCGGCAATATTGAATCCTGGCATCTGGAAATCAGCGACGAGCAGGGACGCACGGTGCGGATTTTGACCGGCAACGGCGTGCCGCCCGAAGGCGTGACCTGGGCCGGCGAGGACGAAAACGGTCGTCTGGTCGACAATGGCCAATACGACGTACGAATCACGGTCGTGGATGACCTGGGCCAAGCCTGGGACTACCTGACCGATGTTGAAATCATGGGCTTCGCCGACCGCACCCGGGTGCCTATCCGGGTCGAGGTCAGCGGCAATAGCGCCAACGGCGACGATGCCAATTCCGAGGTCCAGGGGGGCAGCAAGTGAAATATCCAGTGAAAAATCCTGTGCAGCACAACACGTGCATCAACAATATCGTCAAGATCGCGGTCAGCGCAGTCTTGGTTGCATTCCTCAGCGCAGCAACCGCACCGCCGGTGCGGGCTGCCGAAGCCAACCCCGAGCGCAGCGTGCCCACCGAAGCTGCCCTCTGGGAAGCCGCCGGCAATGCGTACACCAATGGCACCGACAAGTCAGCAGCCATGCAGCAGTACCGCCTCTTTGTGCAGTCCTACGGCAAGAGCGATAAGGCGGCCCAGGCCCAGTTCATGCTCGGCGAATGCTACTTCGCGGCCGAGGACTACCCCGGCGCCCTCGCCGAGTACAAGCGGGTCGATGGCCGCAACGGCGCGGACGATTTCATCAAGGCCAGCGTCCTGCTGCGCCAGGGCGAGTGCTACTACAACCTCGGTCGATTCGACGAAGCGATCGTCAAATACGACCGCCTGATCGACAAGTACGACGACACCTTCCTGCTGGCCGAAGGACTCTATGAAATTGGCCTCAGCTACATCGTGGAAGGCAATTGGTTGAAGCTCGAAGGCGTTTATCGCGAACTCCTGGAAACGCGTCCCGGCTATGCCGAAAAGCCCCAGGTGAAATTTGCCCTGGGCCTGTTCGCCTACCATGAAAAACGGTATGACGAGGCCATCGCCTACTTCAGCGAAGTGCCCAGCGATCGCGGCCTGTACTACCTCGGCCGTTGCCTTGAAGACACCGGCCAGTACATTCTGGCCATCCAGCGCTACCGCCAGGTGCTGCGCAAGTTCCCCGACAGCCCCCTGGCCGACGACGTGGCCTTCTCGGTGGCCGAAGCATTCTACCGGTCGGGCCAAAACTCAGTCGCCGTACGCAGTTACCGCGCCTTCCTTGAGAAATACCCCGAAAGCCGCTTCGTGCCCAACGCCCGCTACAAGATGGCTTGCGTGACGTTCAATGAAGGACGCTTTGACGAGTCGGTGCGGCAACTGGAAGAAATCGTGCGCATCTTCCCCGGCGAAGAAATCAGCGGCTACGCCCAGTACCTGATTGGCGATTGCTACATGGAACTCGACCGCAAGGCCGAAGCCATCTTTGCCTGGACCGATGTGGTCAAACGCTTCGGCGAAACCCGCGTCGCCAGCGCCGCGCTGCACAAGGTGATCTTCACCTACACCGACGAGGCCAACTACGGTCAGGCGATCATCCTGGCCGCCGAGTTTCTGGACCGCTTCCCCGGCGACGAACTGTCCGCCCGGGTGCGGGTCCTGCAGGGCTACAGCCACTTCCAATTGCACGAAGACAAGGAAGCCATCCGCAGTTTCCAGAACGTGCTCGACAAGAACGTCAACACCGACGTGGCCGAACGCGCGCTCTTTCTATCGACCCTCGCCTACTACCGCACCGGCGAGTTGGATCGCCTGGTCACCAACTACAACTACCTGGCCAGCAAGCTGCTGCCCACGCCCAGCGAGTGGCGGGCCCGCACCTACTATTACCTGGGCGAGGCCTACTACACCCAAGGCTTGTACCGCCAGTCCGAAGGCATGTACCGCCTCGTCTTGACCGGTTACCCGCGCAGCAACGTGGCTGCCGCTTCGTTGCAGGGCCTGGTGGCCAGCCTGAGCCAGACCGGCGACTACGAATTGGCTCTCAAGGAACAGGACAAGTTCCTGATGGCCCTGGCCAATGCCGAAAGCGAAAAAGGCACCAACAGCCTGGCCGTCGGCAGCATCTACTTCAACCAGCACAACTACGAAGACGCCCTCAAACAATTCGGCGACTTCCTGGCCAAACATCCGGACGACCCGATGGCGGCCTCGGCCCTCGCCAATCAGGGTGACTGCTACTACCGGTTGCAGTACTACGACCAGGCGATCGAAAGCTGGCGCCAGATTTTGCACCGGTTCCCGGCCGCTCCCGAAGCCCAGACCGCCTTGTACCGGATCGCCGACACGCGCTTCGGCCTCGGCCAGTTTGCGGCCGCCGCCGAAGCCTACGAACACCTGCTGACCCAGTCGGCTAGTGGCTCCCATGCCGCCGACGCCCGTTTCGGCTTGGCCAACTGCGCCTACAACGAAGGCGAGGATGACGCCGCCATCGCCGCCTTTGGCGCCTTTGTGGCCGCTTTTCCCGAGGACCCGCGGGTCGAAGATGCCGAACTGGGTATCCAATCCTGTTATTACCGCAGTGGCAAGGACATGACTGCCTACCTCGCCGGCCACCCCGACAGCCCCATGGCGGCCGATATCTACTGGAATCAGGGCCAGGACGCCTTCGCGGCCGGCGACTACAATACCGCCGCCAAGGCCTTCGAAAAAGTGACCCTGGACTACCCCGACAGCGAGTCGGGTCCCGGCGCCCTGTTCTATCTGGCGGAAAGCTACTACCGCAACGAAATCATGGACCAGGCTCTGGCCGGGTTCCGCAACTTCACCGTGACCCATCCGGATCACGATCTGGCCGAACTGGCCTACCTGCGCGCCGCGACTGTGTTGTTCAAGGACGACAAGTTCCTCGAGGCCGCTCAGGGCTATGAAGTGCTGACCGATCTGTTCCCCGCCGGACAGTACGCGCCCTTGGCCGCCTACAACGCCGCCATCTGTTACCAGGAAGTCGAAGACTGGCACGCAGCCATCGGTGGTTACGTGCGTTTCCTCGGCGACTACCCGGACCACGAAAACTCGCAGGGTCTGTGGGTCCAGATCGCTACGCTGTATCAGGAAGAACTGGGCGACTACCAGCAGGCCATCGAGGCCTACGATCACGCCCTCGAATATGGCGATGCTCCGCTGGCAGAAGTCCGGTACCGCCAGGGCGAGTGCCAGGAAAAGAACGAGCGCATGGATCTGGCCATGGCCGCCTATGGCTCGGCTGCCGACGAGGGTGAAAAGCAGGACGCCTTCCGCATCGCGAGCCTGGCCCGTCTGGCCGAGGTGCACGAAGAACGCGGCGACTGGTCAGCCGCCCGCAACGCCTGGCAAAGGATCATCGACACCAATGGCAAGCCCGAGTGGACCGACATGGCGCGCGAACGCATCGCCCTGATCCAACCGGCTGCTTCGGTGGGTGGCTAGCCGACAAAGCGCTCTCACAGTCCCAGGTCAAAGCCGAAAGCCAGATGTTCACCAGACATCTGGCTTTCGTGCGTTGACAGCCCCATCAAGGACCAAGTTTGTTGTCCAAAACACCGCTTGATTCCCTCCCGATGGCACATGTCTTGCGATTTACAAAAGTACCCCGTGAGATCCGATTGAATCGGGAAATGGGGACATCATCCGTGTGCGGGTCGGGCAAATTGCAATTTGTCACGCTGTTCGCACAGCATTTGGAACGACCACGGCCCAAACGCCGTGAAAAAAAGGGACGTCACCCATGTTCGGCGAAATGTCATTGGTCGGATTTTTTCTCGCCTCACCAACGATGGTGGTTCTCGCGCTTTGCTCCATCGTCACGGTCGGCTTCACGATCGAACGCGTGCTGTACTTCATGTCCTCGCGAACGGACACGCGCAAGTTCATGGGCGAATTGGCTGCCCACGTCAAGAGCGGCAACGCCAAAAACGCCATGGATTATTGCAAACAAAGCAAGACTCCAGTGGCCCGGATCATGGCCCAGGGCCTCACGCACATGAACCGCACCCGGGATGAGCTGCAGCAACGCCTGGACACGGCCATCGACCTGGAATCGGTCGAGATGGAACGCAACATCGGCGTGCTCGGCACCATGAGCAATATTGCCCCCCTGCTCGGCCTGTTCGGTACCGTGGTCGGTATCATCCGGGCTTTTGCAGCCATTGCCCGCACCGGCAGTGGTGGTGGCGCCGTGGTGGCCATGGGTGTCTCCGAAGCCCTGATGACCACCGCCGCCGGTATCATTGTGGCTGTTATCGCCACCGTGGCCTTCAACTATTTCGTGCGCCAGATCCGCACCCGCACCGCGCATCTCGAAGACGCCCGCGAGTCGTTCTTCACGATCTGGAACCAGCACCACCAGCAGACCCGCAAGTCGGCGACCCAGAATCAATCGGCAGCCAATACCGAAACGCCGAAATTCGAAGAAACCCTCGAATCGGTCCTGAGCTAAACAGAACGAGGCTAAGAACATGGCATTGCGGAACAAACGCGCTGGCCTCGCTGGTCAGAACGAAGCCAACATCACGCCCCTGGCCGATGTGACCACGACCCTCATCGTCGTCTTCATGATCACCATGCCGGCGATGATGTGGAACGGATTTCAGGTCAATCAGGCCGAAGCCGGCTCCGAGTCGTCCGTCGTCACGCCGACCGAGGCGACCGACGAGGATCTGCTGACGATCGAGGTATTGCCAACGGGAATCACTCTCAATGGCGCCTTCGTGGCGGTGGATTCCCTGGAAAGTATCCTGACCAGCGAATTGGCCGGACGCACCGACAAGACCGTCGTCATCGCACCCGACGACGCAGTCGTGCTCGGCCTCGTGGTTGAGGTTCTTGATATCGCCAAGGCCAGTGGCGCCGAATCACTGGCCATGTTGAACCGGATAGGGAGTTGACGGTGAAGAAAAAAAGCGCATTCCAGACCGAGAGCCGCACCACTGTCGTGCCCATCATCAACGTTTCGTTGGTCGTGGTTTTGACCCTGATGATGATCTCGCCCTTCCTGGCCGGCCAGGAAACCGATGTGGACCTGCCCACGGCCAAGACCGCCGAAGTGGACGATACCGACAATGTCGAAATCACCTTCACTATCGACCGCGAAATCTGGGTCGGTGAGGATCAGTTGGAAATGAGCGACGTGCAGCACTACCTCGGCATCCTGTTCGCCGATATGCCCGGGGCCATCGCCGTGGTCAAGGCCGACCGCAACCTGCCCTATGGCGAAGTCGAAACCCTGATCGCCGAAGTCGAGGCTTCCGACGCCTCGCGCATCGCTCTGGCGACCCGCGAGAAGGAACAGGGAGGCTCCTGATGATTTCCCAACACATCGATCGTTCCCGTTCCACCCGCGGCGGCATGACTGCCAGTTTTGTGCTGCACGGCGGACTGCTGCTCCTGCTGGCGTTGCTGGCCGGACGCCAGGCCGCCATTATCAACGAGGGTGGCGAGTTGGCCGAGATCGCCTACATCGAGGCCCGCTATGGTGAAGAAGTCGCCGCCAAGGTCAAGCTCAAGGAAAAACCCCGGATGCGGCCCGAACCGCCCGGCCGGGGCGTCAATACCGACAGCGCCATGAAAGCGCCGGCCGACGTCAGCCCCGAGCCGATTCGGCCCGAACCCCGTGCGGCCAAGCCCACGATGCAGGCACCGGTCCGCACCGAACCTGTCCAGCGCCCCACCGCCGCCCAGGTCGACGTCGCCACGCCCAGCGCCGTAGTCAAGGTCCCGCCCAAGGCCCTGGCCGAATCCACCCAATTGGCAGCCAAGGCGCCGCGGCCAAAGTCTCGCCAGGTGATCGACTCAAGCCGACTCAAGGGTTCCTTGAAGAATCTGAAGGCCGGTGAAGCGGCCGCCCCGGCGACCAACGTCGCCAACCGCACCACCGATACGTTTGCGCCGCAGACCACAGGCCTGCAGAGCAAATCCGGCAACGTGGCCCTGGGCCAGGATGTCCTGGCCAGCGCCAAGACCGAACGCGGTTCGGCGCAAATCGCCGATGCCTCCGGAGCCCTCGCTACCGGTGGCGGACTGCGGCCATCCGGCGGCCAATCCTATCAGGCATCCGGAGCGGCCCTGGCCCCCTCGGGCTCACGCAGAAGCGTGACCGACAGCAAGGGTGTCATGGATGTCGATGGCCCCGGTGGCACCGGTGGCGGCCAGAAGTCCGGCCGCAAGACCATTCTCAACTATGGCTCTGGCGGCGGCGGCCGCGGCGGCGGCGGTTCCCTCAGTGGTCGCCAACGCATCGCCGAACCGGTGGCCCAAAAGGAAATCGTGGCCCAGGCCACGGCCAACGAGCAGAGCAAAAAAGCCGTGACGGACGTCAAACTTGACGGCAAAGGCATCAACATGACCATCACCGGCCAGATCCAGGGGCGCAAAGTGCTCGAGAGCGTGGCCCCCGTCTATTCCTCGACAGCCAAGAAAAAAGGCTGGGAAGGTGTTGTGGCCGTCCACTTCACCGTCAAGGCCAATGGCCGCGTGAAAGACAACATGTACTTCGATCAGACCAGCGTGCACCGCGACCTGAACCAGGCCGCCATGGCCGCCATCAAGAAATTTGTCTTTGCCCCCCTCGGCGCCGACCAGGCCGCGGTCGAACAATGGGGCGTCATCACCATCGTCTTCCGTTTGAACTAAAGGACTCGACATGCGCGACAACAAGAACTTCATACAGGCTACGGGTTGGGCCCTGGCAATCACGGCGATGCTGGGTACCGGCGCGGCCTTCGCCCAGGACGAAACCGACACGACCTGGACCGAAGACGGTGAAGGCGGGGCCGCCCTGCCCGAAATGGTCGTCGAGGCCACCAACGAGGTGCGCCAGAAAATCGAAAAAGGCACCTTCACCTTTGAACTGGACGCCGTGGCGGTCGATTCGTTTTTCACGGCCATGGACGTCGAAGTCCTGAATGTCAGCCCGGTCAGTGGCCTGCAACCGCATCTGAACAACCTGGAACGCCTGGTCAGTGGACAGCCGCCCCACCTGTGGTTGCCCGAGATGGCCCGCACGCCGGTGGCCACGTTCTACCCCGGGGCTCCTGAAGGGCACAAGGTCAAGTCGTGGTCCCTGACGGTGGTGGATTTCCGGGGCAGCCCCTTCAAGGTGTTCACCGGCGGCAACAAGACCCCCGGTCAGCTGACCTGGGATGGCCGAGGCGAAAACGGTGACATGATGCAAGTCGGATATCCCTACAGTTACGTCTTCACCCAGACCGACAAGGGCACCAACACCTACAACCATGCTGGCGTGAGTTTCCGCATTCCAGCCCTGGACTACCGCCAGGAGGGTGACCGCATCCTGGAGATGACCGGTGACGAACTGTTTATCCGCGACGAAAGCGAACTGACCGGCCCTGGCGAGAAATGGCTGACCCGCTCGACCGACGAGATCCGTCGCCACCCCTATTCGCCCATCCGGGTCGTCGTCACAGCCGAGACCGAAGCCCTGGCTGCCGCCCGCGCCGAGGTGGTAGCGGATTACCTGGCCGAGAGCATGATCCTGCCCCGCGAGCAGGTGGAGACGGAGATTGTTCAAAAACTGGATTTGCGAGCGGAATTGGACGGCTCGGTGGCGGTGGTTATCGAGCACGTCGAGTGATGTCTGAGCTTCAAAAAGGCCTCCCGGATCCTGCGATCCGGGAGGCCTTTTTTTTTGACTACGAAACCGGCCGTTACTGAATGGACTCTTCGGCTTCGTCATCGCAAAGAGTGGTCCAGCGTCCGGTGAAGAAACCACCAGGGGTGCCTTCGACCGCGAAAGCCTCGCCACCGAGCAGTCCTTCGACGTTGCCACTGGCAGCCATCCACTGGCTACGGAAGCTGGCCAGCATATCGTCGGCTTCAGCGGGATCCCAGGTGCCACGGATCAGGCCACGAAAACCACCGCGCGGGCCGATGTACTTGCCGATAAAGACCCGCTGGCCGTCTTCATCCACGCCATAGCCACCACGCAGGTGACCGTGGATGCGGCCCGCCAGGCTACGCCACATCCCGGCATAGACACCGTACTGCTCGCCCGGACGATCGTCGGCCCGCATACTGTCGGGGCGATCTTGAGCCAGGCGACGAAAATGTCCGCTCAGAAAACCTTTGGGACAGACCGACAGGTCACTGAGGGTGAATCCTGTCACGGCCACCGAATTGCCGGCCGTGCCCGCTTCGTAAACTTCTTCCAGGTCAGCCAGCTCGCGCACGGCGATGTCGGCGCTGAATTCGCCCAGGCGGATGTGCAGCATGTTCGGCGCCTGGCTGTTGCTATCGGGCTCGGCGTACTCTGCGGGGCGTTCGAGAATCTGCAGCACGACACCATCAAAGCCGCAGGCCGTGCGCGAGACCAGGCCCACCGTCTGGTGATTCAGGCGCGGGAAAATGATGTGGTCCAGCGGGCGCTCGAAGCGGATCGCCCGGCGCACCAACAGCACACCGCGGTCCACATTCAACGAACCGGTCCAGTCATTCACGTCGCAGGGCGGCTCGATGGAAACTGAGTCCATCATGTCGCGCAACATGCCCCAGCGCAGATGCACAAAAGTGAAGTGAGGTCGCGTCGAATCCGTCGGGTCGAAGGCACGATGGCCCCGGTCTTCAAGATCGCGCACCATCGGGTCGTCGGCCACCGGGTCAGCAACCTCTTCGCCTTCTTCGGCCAGGGACATGAGCATCAGCGCTTCGTCACCGAAGGCTTCTTCTTCGTCACTGGTGGTCAGGCCGCCATAGGGCAGGGAAAAATCGATCTGGGTGTAGTCGTCACCGCCGGCCGCGGCACTGGTGGGAGTGGTGGCGTCGTCGCTGCAACCGGTCAACAGACCGGTCAACATCAGCATCGACATCAGCAGCAAAGTCAAAATTGTCGGGCGGAGTCTCATGGCAACCTCAAATTCTTTGGGTGGTGTTTAGCCCCTGGCTATCAATCGCATCACGATTCCGGCCTTCATATGCAGAGGAGATGCCAATTGAGCAACGCTATCACAACCTACAATATTTCAAGGAGTTACAGCCAAGACCGCACAAACAGAGAGTCTGTGGGTTCCCAAAACCGTACCTCAGGGGACACTCGCCCCCCGAGGCGGTACACTTCCGCTAGAGGCCTTTGTCCCGCTTGACCCGCACTTTGAGGGCCATCAATTCGTCATTCCGGATACTCAGCAGGGTGCTCATCTTGTGCATCAGGGCATCTTCGTGGGCCTCGAGCACACCATCGCTGTACACGACCTGCCACAACAGTTCCAGCACCGCCAATTTGCGTTCGCGGCTAAAGCTCTCGTTGACCAGGCGGGCGAACTGATACAGGTCACCACTGCGCTGGCGCTCTTCATCGGCCACGTGCAGCAGTTCGGCGGTTTCGTCGGCGGTCAGGCCAAAGCGCTTGCCGACCAGGGCCATGATGGTGCCCATTTCATCGGCCGAAAAGTTGTCATCGGCGTGGGCCACTTCCAATAGCAGCGCGCAGGTTGCCACCTGCAGACGGTGCGCGTCATCGGCTTGCTCGCCGGGGGCCACATTGTCCTGAAAGAAAGACTTCAACGATCCAAACATGATACTCCAGACTTATGGTCAGACAACAACCCGTGACCAGGACGGTCCGGGCAAAGTGAGAACTTCATAGGCAATGGTATTGAGATGATCGGCCAACATTTCCGGCGTGATCAGCTCACTGCCCTGACGGCCCAGCAATACCGCCGGATCACCGGCCCGGGCCTCCGGCACATGAGTCACATCCACCATGCACAGGTTCATGCAAATCCGGCCCACCAGGGGTGCTCGTCGCCCGCCGATCAGCACATGGGCCCGACCACCCAGGGCACGCGGCCAGCCATCGGAATAGCCCACCGGCAAGACGGCCACCCGCGAGTCGGTCATGGCTTTCCAGCTGCGGCCATACCCCACCGATTCGCCAGCAGGCACCTCGCGCACCTGACTGATGCGCACCTGCCAGGTCACCGCGCGCAGCAGCGAGACTTCTTCGCGTCCCCGTTGCCGCACCGAAACCCGAGTCTCGCGACTGGGCCAAACCCCATAGGCGCTGACGCCCACCCGGGCGATATCCCCGTGGGTGCGGTTCCAGACCAAGGCCGCGGCGCTGCAACTCATGTGGCGTTGCAGGTCCGGATAGCCATCGGCCGCCAACACCTGGGCAAACTCTTCAAAACGCGCCATCTGGTGTTCGGCAAAATCATGATCGGTGGTGTCTTCGATGTCGGCGTAGTGGCTGGACAACCCGACCAGATTCAACTGCGGACAATTCGCCAGGATCTCACGGGCTGCGGGCCATTCCGGCAAGCGGATTCCCTGCCGATTGACCCCCGTATCGACCTTGAGATGGACCCGCAATGGAGTCTCGCCCAGGGCCGTGGCGATATCCTGCAGCAATTCCAGCCCCGGCAAGGTGATTTCCACCTGGGCTGTCGCGGCGGCCACCGCCTCGGCGCCACTGACCGGCCCCAGCACGATCACCGGCACGGTCACTCCACCAGCACGCAGCGCCTGGGCCTCGGCCCAGCTGTGCACTCCCAGCAGATCTGCCCCACCGGCGACAAAAGCCTCGGCGGCAACAAGAAGGCCGTGGCCATAGGCATTTGCCTTGACCACGGCCAGAACCCGGGTGGGTTGCTCCACCAAACGGCGAAAAACGCTGATATTGTGCATCAGGGCACTGCGATCAACAGCGACCGTCAGCCAATCCGGAGAATCGCAAGACGCCAGCTCAGGCGCCGGCTCATTCGCCTGGACTTCTTCAGGCACAGCTTCTTCAGGCACCCTGGGCTTCAGCGGCTTTCTTGTTTTTGCGTTGCGCGCAGGCTTCCGCGTCCTTGCAGGCACCGTACAGCTCCAAACGATGGCGATAGATCTCGAAGTTGTTCTCCTCGGCGAGCTTCTCCTGCAGAGCCTCCAGCCGGGGATTGTAGAACTCCGAAATCATACCACACTCGAGGCAGATCATATGGTCATGGTGCTCAACATCGGAATGGCCTTCGTAGCGGGCCAGACCGTCGCCAAAGCGCCGTTCTTCGACAAGATTGCTCTCCACCAGCAGGTGAAGGGTCCGGTAAACGGTGGCGTACCCGATTCTGGGATTGGCCTTTTTCACTTCGTTCAGCAACTCTTCCACACTGATGTGTCCGCGCAGACCGAAGAAGGTCGTAATGATTGTATTGCGCTGCCGGGTGGTCTTCAAGCCTTTGCGCTGGATAAAATCAGCAAACGCGGCTTCCTTCTCTTTGACGAAGTTTTCGTCCACCTGGTCTTTTCCGGGTTCGTTGAGCGACATTTGGGACCTCTTTGGACATCGAAAATGAAAATTGTTTTCGTAATGCAGATTAAGTCCAGATCAGCGACATGTCAAGAAATCCGGACCGGTGAAAGCCCTCTTTCTTGTAATTGATTGTCAATATTCGTTTTATTGGAAGCGTATACGCACCGCAATGTTCTGCCCAGCGGGCAAATACCAGAACCGCTGGCCTTCCGCCATCAAAAGCACATCTTCTCCGCGATGCATGAAGGACTCGGCGGCGACCGTGGCGCTCCAGGTGCGGCGACTGCCCGAAACCCGGTACATCAAGCCAGTGCCCGCATCGGTCAGCCACATGTTGCGCCCATCCCACCCCACACCGAACGGTGAAAAGCCCGGCGTCAGGGCCGAACGGGTGATTTCTTCCACTTCGGGATCAAAACGGTCAACCCGGCCGGTATCCCGATCGGTGATCCAGACAAAGCGCCCGTCAAAGCACATGTCGCTCGGGCGATGGCCCGGCGTATCGTAGGCTTCGTCGACCTGCCAGACATCCAGGGAATCGACCCCGATCTTGTACAGGATCGAGCTACCATCGTCAGCATCACCGCAACTCCACAGGAATTCGCCATCCCAGGCCAGAGCCCGGTCCAGCACGCCACTGAAGTCTTCATCGCGAAAAACCACGCCGGCGGAGTCCTGGAAAACCAGACGCATCTGCCGTTCCCCCGAGGTGGTCAGGGTATCGGCCACATCCATCAATACGGCCAGGGTATCAGGTCCCATCCAGGTCAGCCCCACCACTTTGCCCACCGGCGGCAAGCGCAGGGTACCGAGCTCGGTGAAAGCCACCGTCTGCTGAGGGTCATTGCCCTCCAGCTGTGCCGTAGTCTCGCCCACCGCACCCAGCAATGCGGCAGCAACCAGCGCCACAGTCAGCAACAGACTCAGAGTGCGCCGGCCAGGCGTAAGATTCGGAGCGATTCGGATATTGCGTTCCATCAAGTTCTGTCCCCTTTGTGGCCACTGGCTGGCCGATCCTCAGCTTACGGTTCCCGCGCAATAGCGGGTCACTCGGCCGACGCAGCGGCGCGGCGTTCTTGATTCAACTGTTGGCCATCGCGCAATATTTCACGAATACGGGCCAATTCCAGCGGTTTGCCGGCTTTTTGGTCCACTACGGCCGGATCCGCACCGGCCAGGCTGTCGTCCTGTTCCCAGCCAGTCACCATGACGATGCTCAGGCAAGGGTCGCCAACCCGCAGCTGGGTTGCAAGTTCCAGTCCACTGATTCCCGGCAGGTTCTGGTCGATCAACGCCACTTCGGCCGAGCCGGGCACGTAATCTTCCAGGGCTGCGCGTCCATCCCGGCAGGCCTGCACTTCGCACCCCAACTCCACCAACACATCCTGCAACATTTCGCGCACCACCGCTTCATCGTCAACCACCAAGACCCTGATGGCCGGCGCCGAGGCCTCGTCCTGCCCCTCGGTGCGGCCGCGTTCCCGTCCGACCGGCAGATCCAGGACAAAGACCGCCCCGTGCCCGGTATTCGGTTCAGCGGTGAGATGCCCGCCCACACCGGCCAGCAACTGGCGGCACCCCGGCAAGCCCAGCCCTCTTCCCTTCTGCCCACTGCTGCTGACTCCACGCTCAAAAACATTTTCCGGATCACCGTCCGGCAGCCCCGGACCATTGTCGGCCACCCGCATCTGCAAACGGTCGGTACCCACCGCTTTGGTGCTCAATTCCATCCGGCCGCCGTCGGCCATGGCCGCCACAGCGTTCAGCAACAGATTCGACAGAACTTCCCGCAAAACTTGAGATGGAACGGCCGCCTGCGCATCAACCCCAATCCGATTGTCCCAGCAATAGGCCGCATCGGCCCCCGGCCACACCAGCAAGCGCACCTCCTCAGCCACCTCGCGCAACGGCGTGCCGGCCGAACTGGCGGACGATTCGTTGCCCCCGGCACCCAGCCGCCGCAACATGAGGGCCGCATCATTGGATGCCAGCAGGATGGCCTGCAAATGCTTCGCCAACTCCTGGTCTTCGGCCCGCTTGAGCAGCATACCGGCCCGACCGGTGATCACCGCCAGCATCTGGTTCACGTCGTGCACGACAGCGGCCGTATCGAGCGGCTGCTCACGGTTATGGACCGCTCCGTCATGCGGGTCTTGATCAGTCATGGAATCCTTTCAGCGCCCACCCGGACATTTCATCAGGCATGGGACGATCATACACCGGCTTCGGTGCAAGGTCACCATCGAGAATCAGGAAGAAAGAGAGGATTTTGCTCAGCGAACGAGCGCGGTCCGACCCGAGAGTTTCAAGGTCAGCACCAGGGCGGGGCTATCGTCGATATTGGTCACGGTTGAAAGGCTGGCGTCCAACGAATCGACCAGGCTGGTCGCCACCATGAAACCGGACAAACGGTCCAGTTCCGCGACCGGTCCGTTTTCGTCGGCCGACCCCACCAGATGCGTATTGCAGACCCTCGAGGCGCGGCCGTTGTTTTGTCCCTCAGCCGCCACCACCATGTGCAGCAATTGATCATCGTGCTCGGCAACATCGAGCCGAATCGCGACGGCCCCTCCCGGACAGGCCATGGACACCGTCCGCATCATCTGGGTAGCCAACCGAGCCAGAATTTCCGGATCAGTCTGCACCGCGCATTCACCAACTGCGGGGCCAACCCACACGTCGCCGACTTCCTGCAGGTGGACGGCCAAATCGCCGGTGACCACGGCCCGCAGTTCAGCGGTCCCGGCAAAGTCGTCACTCGCCGCCAGGTCCTGGCTCCACTCCACCGTCTGATGCATTCGGCGCACATTGCGCAGCGCGATCTCCAGCACCTTGAGTTCGGCAGCGGGTTCATTTCCTGGTTCGCCCAGTTCACCCAATGCGCCTTCGAGCACTTCCAGTGAAGTCTTGATCGCGGTCAAGGGACTGCGCAATTCGTGACTCAGGAAATGCCGATAGGATTCGGATTTGGCCTGCGTACCCTCAACACCCCCTGCGGTGGTGTCGGTTCGCAATTCCCGGGCTCGTGAGAACGAAAACTCCAGAGCGCGCCGCAACTCATGGCCCAGGTCAGTGATTGACGCAAATATGTGCCATTGCGAGGGCAGTGCCGCGGCCGAGACATGGTCACGGTTGATGAAAATCAAGGGGGCGGCAGGACCTGCCGCTCCCCCTGAACCATCGGGCACAGCGCCCAGGCAAGCAGCCTTGTATTCGGCGCAATTCCCCTGCAGGATCACCGCGTCACAGTCCAGGACGGTGGGAACATCGTCTGCGAACGGCAGCTGACCAACGGTCACGCCCCACTTTGCCAGCAGGCAGCGCAATTCGGTCAACTGTTGTTCATCACCACCTAGCAGAACGTGAGACAAGGGACTTCCTCCAGAATACGCAGGCTACTCGACCACACATACACCGGAATTTGCAAACCCTATACCATCTGCAATCCCTTTGTTTTCCAGCCATTTAAAGAGATGCCGCCACACATCATCGGGCCCCATGCACCCCAGCAGGGAACAATGGGGAAGCCCGGGAAAGCTCCCCCCCGTTTGCGGAAAACAGCCCCCGGATGCTCATTCGCAAGGCCCCCTGGAACCCCACGAGGCAAGATGCAATGAGACCCGCGGCATATCCTGCCCAAGGGCAGGCCAGAATGGTCTAGCGAGAAGATTTGTCGGAATTGTCGTCGCGGGACTTGCCGTCGCCGGACTTGCTGCCCGGCTGTCCGCCAGGCCGTTCGGCGGATTTTTGCTTTATGGTGGGCTTGTCTGCCAGCCCTTGCCGATACTTCGGGCTGTCGAAACGCCACGACAAGGTGAAGTACCATTCGGCCGGACGGTCCAGGGAGCCCTGAATCTCTCGCGCGATCTTCAGCCCCACGGCCCCATCATCAGTCCACGGAACCCAGCCCTGCACCCCAACCAGTTGGGACTTTCGGCTGTCTTCGTTCCGGTAGTCCCAGGTCAAATGCCAGCGCGAACCCCGGCCACCGTAGCGGGCCAACGACGCGCCCAGCTGGTAGCCGCTGGGGAAAGCCGAAGAATCCAGGAAGTCCTTGCCGCTGTCCATGTGCACCAGATATCCGGCCAGGAATCCCGCCTGCAGGCCATGACTGAGAACCACCGGTTTGCGCAGCTGCAAGCGCAGCGGGATGCTCTGGGATGAAAACGGATACACCCGATCGGTGCCCGAAGGCAGGCCCAGGGCCAAGCCATAATCCATGCCCCGCAACAACGGCAGGACTATCGGTCCGGTCACCCCGATCTCCAGTTTGCCGAAGCTGCTGATGCGGCTTTCACCGGGCCAGCCATCCTGACCATCAGGCCCCATCAACCAGGGCCAGCGCGAACTGACCGGAACTTCACCGCTGTCGAAAGTCTGGTGGGGCAGGCGCAGAAAAAAGGCCGCGTCATCGCCGGCCGGCAGAAAGGCCGTCAGCATGATGCGGTTCATGGTCCAGCCGAATTTGTCGTCGTTGGTGCGGTCCAGATCCACCACCAGGGCCAGGCGGCTGGTCGAATCAGCAGGAGTGAAAAACGGCAGGGGGTCCAGGTGCAGCAACTGGGCCTGGGCCGAACCGGCCCCAGTCAGTGCAGTCAGCCCAGTCAGCAGTATCGTCAGCGCCAGCCACGGCAGTGGCCGCACACCCGGTGAGTCGATCATCGCGGCGCCTGCTCGATGAGCCGCACCACTCCCGCGTCCTCGAAGTAGCACTTGATGATCTTGCGGCCGCCGGGCAGATCTTCCTTGGCCACCACCACACCACAGTCTTCCCAGGCCAGGTGATGAATGCATTGGCCGGTCTCGTAGGTGCCCCAGGGCCGGTAGGGAGTCGACTCCCCCACATCCAATTCCGCCAGCATTGCGGCGTACTCGTGAATGGGCTCCGGTGGTTCGGCCGGCTCCTTCTTCTCGTCCGATTTGCCCTTTGAATAGCCAGCGGTCTTGTCTGGTCCGTCCCCGGTTTTGGGCTCAGCTTCAGTCACCCCGGCCGTGTCATCCTCGGGCAGGAACGGACTGCGCTCAGGACTGCTTTCGGCCTGACCCGCATTTCCCGGCCGGCCGGCTTTTTCGGCCGCCATCATATCGGCCGGGCTGTCCCAGGGCATCGAATCGTCCACCCCGGATTTGTCAGCAGGCGTTTCGGTCGCAGACGCACCGGCATCCGTCAGGTCCGCACCGCTCAGTTTCGGCAGGAACCCCTGGCATTGGGGGCACCGAAACCAGATGACACCATCGTCCTCGTCCCCATCATTGGTGGGGACGACTTCCATGTCGAGCCACTGCTTGCAGACCGAACAAAATTGTCTGGACTTCATTACTGGAACTTCATAGCTGGACTACACCGTCTGGATGTCAGGGCCGAGTTGAGTTCAGGGGTTGATCTTACAGCAGGTGTCGGCGTCATCTTTGGTTGTATAGCGCATGCCGCAAACCAGACACTTGTTGGGGCCGTCGATCCGGCCTTCGGTTTCCGCCTTGGTCAACAACCGTTCGTACTTCACAAAACTTTCGTCACGCACCAGAATATCTTCCTCTTTGACGCTGGCCATTGGCTCCTCCTTGGCTCAGATTAGCGTCGGTTTGTCTGGAGATCCCAACCCAGGGACCCGATGGTTCAGACAAACACGATATTGAGACGCATCCTATAACATGGTTCGCATATAGTCAACCGATCCGGGGGTTTTTTCCCAGTTCTTATTCCGGCGGCATTCTGAAGGGATCGCGGAGTTCAAATCGAAGGTCAGGATTCGGCGGCCTCGGAGGCCAATCCTTCATCATCGGTCGACCTCTCGCCCATCAATTCGGCGAGACGGTATAAGTCACCCAATTCGGTCAGTCCCATTTCACCAGCGGTCTCGATGGCCTTCAGCAAAACCCCACCAGTGGCCAAGGCATCGTCGGCCGCACGGTGCGGGTTGTCGTGATCGACGCCAAAAGTGCGGGCCAGATCAGGCAGGCTGCGGCTGGACAGGTCCGGCCACAGCTGGCGCGACAGTTCCAGGGTGCACAGACCCGTCACCGGCGGGCGCACCAAGCCCCGGCGGCCAAATTCCCAACGCATGAACGGCAGGTCAAAACGGATGTCATGGGCCACGAAGACATTGTCGGTCAACAAGGACTGCAAATGCTCGGCCACGTCGCTGAAGGTGGGCGCTCCTTCAAGATCGGCATTGGAAATTCCCGTCAAACGAGCCACCCACGGCGGAATCGTGCGATCGCTCCAGACCAGCGTCTCGAAACGATCGATCACCTCGCCGCCCCGGATCTGAACCAGGCCAATCTCGATGATCTCATCCACGCCAATCACACTGCCGGTGGTTTCGAGGTCCATCACCGCAAAAGTCGCTTCATCCAGACGTTGTTGCAACAAAGGGGAGCCCAAAACCGTCCAACAGTGATCATGGGTCTCGACAAAGCGGGGATCAGCGGCCAGCAGGGCCCGCACCACGACCTGGGTTTCGGGCATTTCATGGCGACGGGCGCCAAAAAGGCGCCTGGCAATAGCCGGAGTTGGCAGAGGCAT
>CAZLUL010000021.1:0-30003 GCA_964562635.1 uncultured Fibrobacteraceae bacterium
CAGGCGAAACCGTTTCCCGGTGGCCGCCGACCAGATTACGACGTCGTCATCCGTCATCTCGGTGCCGGTGGAGTAGGCGAGAACCGAGCCATCCGGGGCCAGGCTGGGTTTGATTTCCGGACCGGAGCCGGGGGTCAGCCGGAGCGGTTTGCCGCCCGAAACCGGCACCCGCCACAGCGCTCCCGTATTCTCCCGCATCGAGGAAAAGTAGATGAACTTGCCACTCGGCGACCAAGTGGGCGAAATGTCAGCCTTGCCGCCGGTGGTCAACTGGCGCGCGCGGCCGCCGGCGGCGGAAACCAGCCAGAGATCGTGAAACGTGGCGTAGCAAATCCGGTCCCCGGAAGGCGACCAGGCCGGCTCGAAGTGGTCGAAAGAGCCGTCGTTGTCAAAGGTCAACTGCCGGGCTTGGCCGGGACTCTCCAGAGGTGCGGCGAAGATCCGCAAATTGCCGTTCGGCCCTTGGCGGCTGAAGGCAAGCCGACTTCCATCCGGAGAAATCGCCGGATCTTCGGCGTCGGCGACGACCAGCGTGGGCGAGCCTCCCATGGTCCCCACCTTCCAGATCGCCTTCAAGCCCAGGCGTCTGGAGCTGAAATAGATGAAACTGCCATCGGGGTGCCAGGAAGGATCGGCGTCATCGGCCGGATCACTGGTCAGGCGCATGATCTTGCCGCCGCGCACCATGACGATGCAGATATCACAGTTTCCTCCGGCATCGCTGGTAAAGGCGATGCGGCTGCCGTCCGGCGAAACGGCAGGTTCGCCCTCCCAGGCCATATCCGTCGTCACCTGCTGCGGTCGCCCCAGAGACGGCGGCGCAGGCTCCGCGTTCCAGACAAAAAACGCCAGGCCCAGCAGGACGGCCGCCAAGCCCAACAGGCCCAACCCCAGGGTCAACATCCGCCCACGGCTCTCGAGCACCCACGACCCCATCTCGCGCCTTTTTCCCGGTGCCTGTTTGTCCTTGAGCAACCGCAGATCGCGCAGGATCTCGCGGGCGTACTGGTAACGCTTGTCCGGATCCTTGCGCAGGGCCTTGGCGATGATCCAGACCATTTCGGCGGGTGTCTCCGGCCGCAACTCGGTCACCGGCACCGGCTCCCGACACTTCACGGCGTACATGATCGCCGGCAGGGATTCCGCACCGAAGGGAGGACGGCCCGTGGCCATTTCGTACAGCACCGCGCCAAGGGCCCAGATGTCGGCACGGGAATCCGCCACTTTGCCGTCCACCTGTTCGGGAGACATGTAGGCCGGCGTCCCCAACTGGGCGTTGGTCAGAGTCAGGCGGGATTTGTCGGGGACGACCGCCAGGCCAAAATCCGTGAGCTTGGCCTGCTCAATCATGACCGGCACGTCTCGCGTGGCGTCGGGGTCTTGCGCCATGGTGAGAATCGAGGAGCCGGATTTTTCCTCGTGCGATTCGATAATGATATTGGAGGGCTTGATGTCGCGATGGACGATGTGGAGAGCTTCGGTTGCCTGCAGCGCTTCGGCGATTTGCACGCCGAACAAGGTCACTTTGGGCAGGGGTAGCGGACCCGCGGCCAACCGGTCCTTCAACGTCATGCCTTCGCAGTAACGCATGACGAGATAGAACCGGGGCAGTCCCTCATCCGCGGGGACCTCTCCGTAGTCGATCACCGAACAGACGCCCGGACTGTCCAGTGACGCGGCGATCTCGGCTTCGCGCAGAAAGCGCGCGCGACGGCCTTCATCATGGGCGAGTTCAGCGCGCAGAAATTTCACCACCACAGGCTGCTTCAGGCGGACATGCTCCGCCTTGTAGACTTGGCCCATCGAGCCTTCGCCGAGCATCTCTTGAATCAAGTACTGACCACAGGTCCGGCCAATCATCCGGCGCTCCCAAGTGGGCGAGAGCAACAAAGAGGCAGTATTTGTAGGCTCGGAGGTAATTCCCCCAGTTCCCCATGGACAAATGATAACACGTAATCACCCGGAGCCGCCAGCCAGTCTTCGGTCCCCAACCCTTGGTCCAGTCGACGATGCCCGAAGCGGCAATCAAGGCCCAGCTGGGTGCCCGCGCTGCGGCGAACCGATGCGGCTGTTCGCGTTCATCCTGGGTCCGCCGGTGTTGGCGCGGATCCTCGGGCATATCGGTGAGCCCGTGGAGGCGCCGACGGTGTTGCCGGCGCGGGGTGAGCGCGGCCCGCGCAGGAGTGTGCCTGTTCACGGCGGGGTGGAAGACCGCTGCACCGTCATCACCGGCACTGAACACCCCGTCGGTCACAATCACATGAAAGTGGGCCTGGCTATTGAGATAGCGGGTCCGGAAGTGCAAGGGCAGGGCCGCAACGAAAAGGCCCGCCCCCGGTGTGGGGGCGGGCCTGATCCCAGCGCTGGGCGAGTGCAGTTGGGGCGATCAGTCGTACAAATCCGAGACCTTGTTGATCGTCACGTAGACCCGGATCGAACAGCCACCGCCCGAGCGAGTGTAGTAGCCCTGGCCATTGCTGGTGCCATAGTTCCAGTTCAGGTTCCAGGAACCGATCACCTCGTTGTTGCTCGCCGCGTCGTAGTCCCAGGCCGTGCCGGTGACCCGCATCGTGCCGCGCCCGTCGGCGTAGAGGTTGGTGTAGCGCACGGAGCTGTTGATATTGACTTCGCCGCCCTCGTTCATGCGCACCCAGTCGTTCGAGGCCCGATTGGCCAGGGTCGTATTTCCCGAGTCGCGGTGCAGGACGAAGTTGTAAAAGACCTCGGGCGAGGGGCCGGTGAAGCCGTCACAGCCGTTCGAGATCAGGCGCACCTTGTCGACGGTCAGGGCGTAACGCGCGCCGGTGGGCGTGCGGTCGGCCGGGGTGCAGCTGTTGATGTTGTAGACCGTCGTCTCGCTCACCTTGGCGATGCTGTTGTCCCCCAGATTGCGCACGGTGTAGGACAGCGGCCGGGCCGAGGTCAACGGTGCGTCGGCGGCAAAGTAGTCTTTCAGGTTCCCACTGGTGATCAAACTTTCGACGCCGTCATCCACGCCGCCGACCGTGGTCACCTGGAGGCGCGACTCGTCCAGCACCTGCAGGTGGCTGCCGGATACCGAACCGCTGCCGATTCCCTCGCGGCTGGCCGACAGGGCCGCCCGCATGTCTTCGACACTGTGGGTCGAGGTCATCGTCAACATCAGCATGCGGCCGTAGACGACGCTGGAGATGTAGGTAGGCAGATTGTCCGGACCGATGCGGCCCAGGGAGACCTGCTCGTTCAGCCTCTCGTCGGTAAAGTCCTCACTGAACACTTCGCCGGGCGTCTGCGGCAGCACGACCGAGACGGTGAACATTTTCTGGGTGAAGTAGGCCGTCAGGGTGTTCTCGTTCACGGCGCGGTTGTACGACAGGGACGACTGCACCTGGGTACCCAGGTAGTTGACGGAGATGCCCAGGTCGAGGGCCGCCTGTTCAAGCGAGTGGGTCGTCTTCTGGTCGAAGTCGATGTTGCTGCCCGAGACATGCCCGTTGTCGGTCGCTTCCTGGATGAGCTCACCAATAGCCGTGGCCACCGTGGACGGATCCGGATTGCTGACGGTGCGCGTGACATCATCGGTCAGCAGGTCGACGAAGACCTTCAAGGGCGCGCGTTGCCGCACGGGCAGTTCGCCCAGCGACCCCAGACCGCCGGCGTACTTGTCCCCCTGCAGCAGCGCCCCCAGCCACATGATTTCCGCGTCAGGACTGAAAACCACAATGTCGCGCGGCGTCTCGGTGATCGAGTAGCTCGACACATTGCAGTTGTAGTCGAGATTGTCGTAGGTCTCGGTGGTATCGGTCGGGCCGTCCAGCAGCAGGTTTTCCGAGGGCCGCGGCGGCGAGAACGCATCCCAGCTGGGCAGGGACTTGATGTAGCCGTCGACATCGGCGGCCACTGTGGGGGCCATGGAATCGTCACTGCCGCAGCCGGCCAACAGGCCAAGCGTGAGCAGGGACAACAGCAGAACGATCAGGGATTTGGTACGCATCGGATTCTCCATTTCGGGCCAAAGCCGGCGAGCCGGCATCATCGGGGGTGCATTTGGTCTTCATGGGGACATGCGGAGAAGAGGGCGGTGGTGCGCAAAAAAAAGTCAGCCTGCCTCGGAATTCCTGCGGAACGGGCAACGCCCTGATCTTTTAAAACTGCACGAAGGGCTCCATTGGGCTTTTCGAGCCCGAATGGGTCAGAGATCTGCTGTAGGCTGTTTACTGCGTTATGGGGTTGCGGGCACCTGGCGCCCATATCATGCCCCTTGGAAACTCCCGCTCGGCCGCGCTCGGTTCGATCACCTGCTGCATGGCCCCGTTGTAGATGATCACGCGGCGGTCCATGACGAAGTTCATGTTCTGGAAAAGCTGGGCCACCACTTGTATTCCGACGAAAAACGCCAGCGGTCGTCCGGCACGATGATGATCGTGGCGGTTGCCGATGTGGACGCCGTGACCAGGGCGATCCCCTCGATTCGCAATTCACAGGATAGAGTCTAGTACACTCGGGGACGGTCGCGCCGCCGGGCCGAATGGTGCGCCCGGCCCGGTCTACAACCGGGCCAGGATCGAGGCAACGCCCACGAGGGCGCTGAGGGCCGCGACAAGGTGGAACCGGGGGCTGGCGTGCATAATGAACATCGGACTCTCCTTCTCCGAGCGGGGTGGCTCATCGGGGTATGGGTAAGACGCATGTCGACGGGGATGGGTTTCGTTATCATTTGCCAAGATCCCGGATTGGCGTCATCCTTTATGGAGATGTCCGGTTCGCAGTAGCGATCCGGGGTCAGGCTGCGGCCCTCTGGTCCGATACCAATTCGGACGGGGCGCGTTTCGCCCAGAACCCCGGGCAGGACAGACCCGCAAGGAGGCGGCATGGCAACGATCGCGATCATTTCCGACATCCACGGCAATTTCGCCGCCCTCGAGGCGGTGGTCCGCGACTTGGACCGCCAGGGCGCCGACGGCATCTGCTGCCTGGGCGACACCGTCGGCTACGGCGGCAGCCCGAACCAGTGCCTGGACCTGCTGCGCGAGCGCCGGGCCATCTGCATCCTCGGCAACCATGACGCGGTGGGCGCCGGGCTGGACTCGGCCGAGAACTTCAACCCGGTCGCCCGGAAAGCCGCGGTGTGGACCGCCGATGCTCTCTCTCCCGCAAACGCTGTTTTTCTGCGCTCCCTGCCTGAGAGTCGCGTGACCCGCCACCGGGCCCTGCTCGTGCACGGCGCCCCGGACGATCGCGACCGCTACCTGTGGGAAGAGGACGAAATGATGGCCGAGGCGGTCGCCCTGCGCGCTGCCGGCCGGGCCAAGGTCTGCTTTTTCGGCCACACGCACCGGCCGTCCCTGGCGGGCGAGGACTTTGCCGTCGATGGGGACGAGGGCCGCCACGAGCTGGCGCCGGGCCGGGGTTGGTTGGTCAATCCGGGCAGCGTCGGGCAGCCCCGGGACGGGGACCCGCGCGCCTCCTACGTCCTTTGGCGGACAGAACCGGGCGAGATCGAGTTCCGCCGGGTCGTCTACGACATCAGCCGGGCCCAGGGGCGGATCGAGAAGGCGGGGCTGCCGGACTCGCTGGCCAAGCGGCTGCTGGTCGGGAGCTAGGTGGGGTTGAACGATGACTGTGCGTGAAGTCCGTGCCGAATTGAAAGCCCTGGCCAACCCGGAGATCGCCGCCCACAGCCAGCGCTTCTTCAAGACCGGCTGCGGCGAGTACGGCGAAGGGGACCGTTTTCTCGGCATCCGCGTGCCGCGCATCCGGGCTCTGGCCAAGCGCTGCCGGGGGTTGACGCTCGACCAGGTGAACAGCCTGCTGCAGGCCCGCTGGCACGAGGAGCGCCTGCTGGCGGTGATCATCCTGACCCATCATTTCGCCCGCGGCAGCGAAAGCGAGCGCCGCGCGATCTGCGCACTCTACCTGGCCAATACCCACCGCGTGAACAACTGGGACCTGGTCGACACCTCGGCTCACCTGATCGTCGGGCCCTGGCTGCAGGACCGTCCGCGCGAACTGCTGCGCAGACTGGCCCGCTCGGATTCGCTGTGGGAGCGGCGCATCGCCATGATGGCGACCTACTGCTACATCCGACAGAACGACTATGCCGACGCCCTGGACATCGCCGAGCTGCTGCTCGACGACGAACACGACCTGATCCACAAGGTCTGCGGCTGGATGCTGCGGGAGATCGGCAAACGCGACCAGGCGGTGGCCGAAGAGTTCCTGCAGGACTACGGCCACCGCATGCCGCGCACCATGCTGCGCTACGCCATCGAGAAGTACCCCGAGGACCTGCGGCAACGGTACCTGCGGGGCGGATTCTAGCGCCACAAGGCCTTGATCGTACCCCACGATGTGGTTTCGACGGCTTGTTTGACTGCGGCGTTGGTCAGGTCCTGAATGCCCGCGATCTCCCAGTACGGCCGCAGCTGGTCGCCGGCTGGATGAGCATGACGTAGTCGTCACGCAGCAGGCTGCGATAGGCGGTGAGGTCCCGATTCTCGTGGGCAGCGACGTTCAGGACGCTCTACCTCTTCCTGGTACTGTCACTCGACCGGCGGCGTGTGGTCCATTTCAACGTCACGGCCAATCCCACAGCTGTCTGGACAGGCCGGCAGTTGATCCAAGCGTTTCCATTCGAGTCGGCACCTCGGTCGCCTTGGCAGAACGGATATTGTGAAAGAGTCATTGGATCGATACGGCGCGAATGTTTGGCCTACATCATCGTACAATCGCGACGCTGCGTAACAATCCGCCGAGACAGTCCGAGTCTGTTCAGGGGATCGGTCCGTTCAATCGGCACGGGACTCCGACTAACTCGGAGCAGATATTGCCTAAAACTTCCGGCTACCACCAAATCACTGCGGCCACTTTTCTAAAATCTACCAAGGGGATAAACGGTCCCGCCAATATTTGTGGCGGATCTATTAAATGGTAGGGACTCCGCTCAGGGAATCCGCCTCGCCAGGTCCCCCCGACCGGCGCCAATCAAATAGGATTTGATGACGCCTTTTTGGCGGGCGGGATCTTCGGTCAGTTGCAGGGCGTTGGCGTAGGCTTCCAGGGCCCGCCGGTCGGTTTCGACCCGACGCTGGGTCGCTAAATAGTTGCCGGCGGCCATGTGGGTGTTCACCGAACCCGGATTGATGCCGCCAAAAGCCACCAACATCCGCCGCATGGCCTTGGAGTCACGCCTTTTCAGGAGATGCCCCCCGTAGACCATCAGCATATCACCCTCGGGCACCTGGCGCAGGCTGCGGCGCAGGTCCGCATCCTTCAGCAGATCCTGGTCAAGACCCGTCGCACTGCCCGGAGAGCGATAGGGATAAGCCATGCCCGCATACGGCGGCCCGGCCACGAGGGCCGCCACCCGCCGCGAGGCCAGCAGATCGAACACCCCCAGAAAGCCGATGCTTTCGTCGACGCCGTTGCGGTCCGCGAACCATCTTTCCAACTTGGTCCCATCGATTCCCGCCTCCGGCATCGCCACCTTTGCGGCCTGGGCGATGGCCGCCGCCGTCAGGATTTGTCCATCGTGATTCAGGTGCAGATGATCAATAAAAAGCTCGTCCGATAAAGCCTGCGGCCCTCGCTCTCGGATCAACGGTTCGGTCAAAGCCACATACGTCACCCGGGGCTCGCTTGCGGCCCAATCCGCCAAGGCCTCCACCAGATGCGTGGGCGCCCGGAAGGGGGCCGGATCCAGGTCCCTGGCCAACGTGAAGCGGGCAGGATCATAGGCACCGGTCTTGAGCAAAGCCTGGGCCTGGGCATAGGCCGCCAGGGGATCTGATTGAGCCTTCTGGACGAAGTCCCCGTTGGCCAACCATTCCCGGGCCGCCAGCTGCCCCGCAGCCCCTTGCGCCAGAACCTCCCGGCCGCTCCGGACGAGTGCTTCATCGAGGCCGGGATCGTCACCCCCGACAAAAGGAGGCATGTCGATCAGGTTGCTGACCGGTTCGACCACAAAAACCTTCACCCCACGGCCGGCCAACAACGCCACGGTCTTGTCCAGATTGTCCAGGAACCTCTGACGCACCTGCCGGTCCCGCTCCTCATCGGGCAGAAAACGGGTCTGGGCGTACTGCCGGGTCATGAGGTTCGGCCCGCCCTCCTCCCGATCCGGCACCATCATGTTGGAGACGGCCTGGGCAAGACGAAAATCCTTCAACCGCATGTTCACCAGCTTGGCCAGATGGCTCGACCCGCTGGAATAGGAGATCGTGCCGTAGTATTCGTTGTGGCCCGTATAAATCACGGCAAAATCAAGGTCGAGGTCGGCCACCTTGCGGGCGACGTCGCAGACATAATAGGAGCTCATGGCGCTGAAACCGAGATTCAGGACCTCCACCCGGCGACCGGTGGCCGCGGCCAGGCTCTCCTCCAAAATGCCCGAAAATCCATGCCGGCTGTTGTAGGGAAAACCCTCGGCCGTGGACCCGCCGAGCACCACGCCCCGCAATGCACCCGCTTTCTTTTCCAGCGCGAAGTAGTTTTTGTAGATGTTTTGTCGGCTTTTGCGACTGACCGGATGGTATTTGAAGGCAAAGTCGAGGTTGTCACGCCTCATTTCGGCCGCGTTGGGGGCCGGCAGGAACGGGTGGGTATCGATGCCCTGACCCGTGGCCCTCAGCACCATTTCCCCGACTACGGGGAGGGCCAGGACCAACAGGGTCGGGAGCGCCCGAAAAAGGATCTTCTTCCACACGGGGAGGGCCGCCACCCGCCGATTCGGTCCCGAACGGGATTGCTTGCTCAAGGAACCAACCCTTCCTGGGAGACCGTCGTACGGACGACCATGCGTCCGCCATGGATTCAAAGAGTTGGCATGGTAGCACAATCGCCCCGGGGATCACTCCCGCAATTGCGAAGAGTCCCGAATCAATGCCCTGCGGGATCTTCCAGCGCCACCAGGGGCGAATCGCCGACAGCCCAATTGCCGCGCAGGACCTTGCCCTGGCCGGCCGGAAGCGTCACCGACGCGTCGACCGACCAGCCGCCGGCGTGATAAATGCTGTAGACCTCATCATTGGTGCATAATACAGGCTAAGAATAGCGAGCGTAACTCCACTCAAATCTCGTCCAGCCGCTCCCCCATCCGCAACCTGTGCCGCAGCCCCATCAGCCGGGCGTATCTCGGTGCGGCCGGCCATGGTTGGTTTCTTACCGGAGGGAGAATTCGACCATTGCTAGGCGAAGTGACATTCAGCGGGGCTGTTCTGGCCTGGGCTGGCCGGTATAATCAGCGATAGAAGGCCTTGACCGCACCCCAAGCTTGCGACTCGGCGGCAACCGCATCAAAGGCAACCTGCCCGCCGATCTCGCCGGTCGTGTAGGTGTCAGTGTGAATATTGATGTACACGCGGCCCGCGTTCAGCTCAGCCACCGCATAGGCATTGACCGGCCAAATCCCGGTTTTGGGTGAACCAAGAGCCATAACCAAAAGACGGGACCCGATGAGACCCGGTCCACCATTGTGGATGTGGGCACCGGTTTCAGTCCCAATCAACTCCGTGAACTCAATGACATAGCTGACCTCGGTCTCGGCCGGATTGAGCGTCAAAATGGCCAAACCGGTCGCTGGCGAGCCCGAGCCGGTATAGACGCCATCCAGAACGGCCGTATAGATAGTATCGGCACTCGCCACAGAGACCAGGCCGAACATCACCAGAACTGTAATCACGCTGGTCTTAATCGAGCCACGACTGAATTGCACGCTTTCTCCTCAATATGATCCAACTGAATCGTGCGGCTACCTGTAGAGCGACTTGACCAGACTCCAGGAAGCTGGCTCGGTGGCCACGCTGTTGTAGGTGACCCAGCCGCGGATTTCTCCGATAGCGTAGAGATCAGTGTGGATATTGATGTAGACCCGACCGGCATTCAGTTCGCCCACTTCATAGGGGCCCACGGCCCAGATGCCACGAATGGGCGAGCCGTTTTGCAGTGTTTCCAGGATTGGCCCGTCCCCTCCCCTGAGTGAGGCGTGAAAATGGGCGTCCCTTTCCACGCCGAGCAGACCACTATACAATATCTCGTAGGTGACCTCGGTCTCGTCATTATTGAGGATCAGGGTAGCACTCCCCACGGCTGGCGAAGGGGTATTGGCCGAGGGGCCATCGATGATCGCAGTATATAAAGTATCCGCCACTGCGACGCCCCCTCCGACGGCAAATGCAGCAATCAGGGACCCGGCAATCAGGACTCTGCGGTTGTTGTGGGTCATTTCATATCTTTCCGGGTCAGTCCCGTAAGCCTTCGCTGTTCGCTCAATCTGACGGGGCATTAGGTCTTATTTCTATCCAGTTTTTATACTATAAATTTTTTCAGCAAATACCGCCAGTCGCATGAGAAAATTCACATCCACGCCCAAATCACCTAAACCAATGTAATGCGGATAGGAATTTCAACCGCATAGTCCACCCTCCCGAGCCCGTATGGTCGTCGGATGGAATCGCTGCGCGATCCCGCACTTGGCATGAACCGGTAGCCCTCAACAAAATCACTTCCAGCACTCCGATTTGACACCAACCACCCACATCACCTAAACTGAAGACCACGACCAAAAAGTCATGGGGCATATGATTGAAGGGGAATCATGTCTTACCTGCGCGCTATCCTGGCGGCCACGCTACTGCTTGCCATGCCCGCCATCACTTCCGGCGCTGAACCTGCCACGTCACCATCACCGCCAGACAAGGCCCTCGTCACCGACGGCCATGTCAGCCACAACCTCGGCAACCTCGCCAATCACGTCACCAACTGGGGGCTGATCGGCTCCCAACCAACGCGCACCAGCACGTACAGCCACGCCCCATCGGCGACTTGGCCTGCCGGCACAGATGACCTGTACTTGTGGAGCGCTGGCCTCTGGATCGGTGGTACCGTCCTGGGTGAACCTCTGGTCTCCACCGCCCAACACACGACTGAAATCCTGGCTTCCCCGGCAGCTGGCGATACGATCTTCAGCACTTCCCGCGGAACTCCCGGCGGCAGGCGATACCCTTGGCTAGGCGCTGACGACGACGGCGACGGTTTTGAGGACGAAGACCCCCTCGACGGCACCGACAACGACAATGACGGGCGGATCGACGAAGACTATGGCGCCATCGGTGACCAGGAATTCGTGTGCACCATGTATGACAATACGCAAATGGCCGTGCAGAACTATCCGGACCACACACCGTTGAACGTGAGCGTGGTCCAGCGTTCGTTTCAATGGGCTGATCCCCTGGCCGCCGATTTCATCGGGTACGAATACATCGTCACCAACATCGGGGTCACGGATATCGAGCAGGTTTATTGCGGCCTGTTTTCCGATTTCGATATCGGTCGCAGGGGCGAGCCCGGCCTTGCCGAGGACGACCTGGCGGGTGCCTGGGGCCACAACCAGGGCTTGGTCCGGACCCACGACGGCAGTTTTGTCCCGGTCAATGTGGGCTACATGTGGGATGGCGCGGCCAGCAATCCGTTGCCTGGTTATGCCGGATGGGTCATGTGCGGCCTGCAGACAGACGCGCAATCGGGCCTCACCGCAGACACGATGTACTTACCGACGGTGCAGATCTACCGCGGGGCCATGCCCTTTGATCAGGGCGGTGACCCGACCAACGACGATGAGCGTTACCAGGTCCTGAGTTCCGGCGCTTGGGATCCCAATCCGTTCGTCGGCCAAACCGGCGACTACCGGATCACGCTGGCGGCACCAGCGGTGGCGACTTTGCAGCCCGGCGAATCAGTAACCTTCCGGGTGGCGCTGGTCCTTGGCGCTGGCATTGCAGAAATGCTCACCAATGCCGGCGAGGCTGTCCTGACGGCTTATGGCCAAAATTTTGACCGCGATGGCGATCCGGCCAACGGCGACGAGTTCAATGTCCCCTGGCTGCGTGATACGGAGGGGCCGTCACCCGTACCGGGGCCAGTGACCGGTTCGTTGACATTGTCGGCCGCGCCCAACCCTTTCAATCCGCAAGTGGTGCTCAGCCTTGGGGTGAGCCAACCTGGCCAGGCCTCGGTAACGGTCCACGATCTGCGTGGTCATACCGTCAGGGCCCTGATGTCCGACACGCAGATCACCGAATCCGCACAAGTTGTTTGGGATGGCAAAGACAATAGCGGCCGTTCGTTGGCCAGCGGTATCTATGTTGTGCGCCTTGTCGTCGGGAGGGAGACCGTAGAGCGGCGGATTACTTTGGTTCGCTGATCTGGCTGACGATGTCGCCCTTGGTGATGATGACGATGTCGGCGGCTTTGAGCATGGGCCCAATTTTTTGGGGCGTATTGATGCCGCTGAGGTTGTCGATCACACATACAGCGAGAATCTCGCGGATGTGCGGCGAGCAGCGGTTGCACAACCCGGCGCTTTCACTCACCAGCACGCTCAGCTTTTGCTTGCCGGTGGCGGGGTCAAGAGCCTGTTCCGGTAACACGGTCCGGCTTACCTGACAACGACCACCTTGCGGGTGATCGCCTCGGCTACGCCAGGGCCGCTCACTTTCAGGCGTGCGTAGTAGACGCCGTTGCCGACTGGATGCCCGGCTTTGTCGCGGCCATCCCAGCCCAGGACATAGTGGCCGGCCGACATTTCGCTGCGGGTCACCGTGCGCACGCGCCGACCGCGGACATCGATGACGTCCAGTGAGACCACGGCATGGGTCGGGATCGCGAAGCGAAAGACGGCGTTGTCCGAAGTGGGGTTGGGGTGCGGAGCGGCAAAACTCACCCGCGTCGGGGTCGCT
Source organism: uncultured Fibrobacteraceae bacterium (assembly GCA_964562635.1). GTDB lineage: Bacteria > Krumholzibacteriota > Krumholzibacteriia > LZORAL124-64-63 > LZORAL124-64-63 > JAGRNP01. Next base: position 12,714 of record CAZLUL010000021.1, read on the forward strand.
GCTGATTCGTCGCCGACGGCGGTGACCAGATCGGTTGGGCAATCGGAGCAACCGGTGCGCCGGACATCGTGCCCGGTCATGGTCCATTCGGCTGCCGCGGCGCCCGCCGAGGTGCGCAATTCAAAGACCTGCAGGTCGTCTTCGGTCATCAGCACGACTTCACGGAATCCGTCCTGATCCAGGTCGGTGACTGCGGGGGAGAAACTGCAGGCTGCGTTCAAGGCCCGCGGCCAGCCGGTGAGCGCGGTTCCATTCACATCCCAGGCAAATCCCCAGAAGCCGGTCGTGCCGAGGATCACATCGGGATCGCCGCCATCGATCTCCGCAATGGCAGGGGAGGCGTCAAGAGAGTAGAACAGCGAAGGGATGACCGGATAGTCCGGTAGCGACACGCCGCCAGCGGTAACCAGATGCACCCGGGCGTTGCTCGTAGCGAAGGAGAGTTCGGGAGCGGCAGAACCCTGTACGTCGGCCCAGGCTGCGCTGCGCAGAGCGGTGGTCGCGCCGACACTGTAAGGCCAGCCGGGGACGTCGACACCGGTGTGGTCCAACAAATACATCTCTCCATTGGCCAAGGGCACGGCGATTTCGAGGTCACCGTCCAGGTCGATGTCGCCCAAAGTGATGGCGCCGGAAATATTGGCGGGCATGGCGCGCGAGAAAATGCTGCCCGTAACATCACGTTTGGCGGCCAGCACTACGTTGTCCATCTGAAAGACGATCTCGGCCACGCCATCACCGTCGATGTCGCCGCTGGCGCAGGGCAGGTTTGTTGAGTTGCCGAGGAAGGTGCGGTCCACCGAGGCGCTGGGTGCGCGGCCCGCGTAGTCCAAAAACGCGATGCGGTTGCCGCAGGCGACGATCACTGTCTGGGGGAACGGGCCGCCGAGGGCGCCGATCGAAACGTATGCGGGTTCATCGCTGACGATGGTCACTGGCCAGCCGGTTTGCACCGAGCCATCACCGGCAAGCGCAAATACCTGCCCATCTGCGGTGCCGAGCACAATGGAGACCTCGTCCTGCAAAGCCAGTTTTCCGGCCGCGATGGGCGTAGCGGTCAGGGCGCCGATGTTGACGGGCCAACCGGCCATGATATCGCCGCTTGCTGTGACTGCCCACACGTCGCCGTTGATGTCACCATAGATAATCTCCAGATTGCCGTCGCCGTCGAGGTCGACCACTACCGGTTCGGCCACGGGCGCCGCCGCCAAGGGCAGGGGGAATCCGCTCCGCATGATCGGCGCGCCGGGATCGCTGAACCACTCGGCATCGAGGAGAATGTGGTCGCCCAGGTCGTCGTTGCTGCGGGCGTTGGTCACGGCCAACCGGTCGCCGTGTGTGGGATCGTAGGCCAGCAAGCCGGACCCGACGTAGTAGGTTGTGGGGCCAGACGTGGAGAGTTCGAATGTGCCGAATTCCGTCCAGGTTGCGGGCGCGGCGGCGCTCGCCATCATGATCTGATTACTGGCGATGCCCATGGCCGCGAAAAAATTGCCGCTGCTCGGCACATACAAGAGATCCGTAATGCGCGTCGCGGTTGGCACCACGGGCACGGCGGCGCTGGTGGCAAAACCGGCGGCGCCCTGGTCAGTCGCCGTGCGTGACATGGGCGGTTGGGGTTCAGGTATTGGGCCGACAAAAATATCCCGTCTGTAAACCAGCACCACATTGCCGCTGTCGTGGGACGCAGCAATCTGCGGGTCGCGGTCAGCAACCCCATCAGTGAAGGTGGTGACCACGTCAACCGGATCCCAGGCACTGATCCCGCCGAGCGCCGCCCCTTCAGCCCGCCGGTACCAAATGGCGGCGTCAAATATGTGAGTGATCGACTTCACTTCCCAGACCGCGTGGACAAACGAGCCGAACCCGAAAGAAACCGCCGGGGCCTTGAAGTCGCCGGAACTGTCGGATATGGTGCCGATACGGTACGAGGTCTCCCACGAGGCTCCGTAGTCAACGGTGCGGGTGAACCAAATGTCGTCGCCGTTGGCCTCGTGGCCCTCAGCGACGAGATACACGTAGTAGTCGGAGAAATTGACGTCGTCAGTGGCAAGGTCCGGTGCGTGGTGATCAAGCGCCGCGTGGCTCAGAGCCGCGACCTGGTTGGTGAAGTTGGCGCTGGAGGAAGATAGATTTTCCCAGGCCACGATGATTTCGGACGTTGCCGCCGGCCTGCCGTGGACAAAAGCGACATAGCAGCGGTCTTCCACACCTTCGGCGATGACGATGCTGGGCCGGGAGGCCGTTTCGGTCGTGCCGGGATAGCGGAATTCGCCCCAGGTGCTGAAGCTGGTGCCGCCGGTGGTGGAGCGGGCCACGCGCACCGCCAGCCCGTCGGTCGCGTGTTCGTATTGGTAGACTACGTAAATATCACCGTTGCTGGCGATGTCGAGGTCCTCGTAGCGGGCGCCGTCAAGGCGTGCGAAAATCCTATCGTCGCCGCCGAGCAGGCCGGCAGGAGGCGTGGCCATGGCGCTCAGCGGTGCGATGATCGCGACCAGGCAAAAGCTGATCGCGAGGTTCTTCAACTGGCGGATATTCATAGTGGCTCTCCCGGAGGCTTACCCAGAACATATGGAACGAACTTGGCGCCAGTTGGCGTATATACTGATCGGGTCGGTCCCCAATCAGGGCGCGTAGATTAGAGTAGATCGAGCCCCGGCCTGACCGTGGGCCGCCCGCGAACTCAAAACAAGACTACTATAGTATGGTAATAAATTCAATCGCATATTGAGATGACGCACTCAAGGGGGCTGGCGGAGGCCGCTCCCTCGGCAGAGGGGCCAACGAGCCGGCTCAGTCGGGCGGCCACCAGATGTTGGGCCCTTCTATTGACCCGCATGTGGAGCCGCTGCGCGATCCCGCCTGCGGCGATGTCGAGTGTCTCCCCTTGCAGTGTCCGCGCTGCGGCCAGCCCATGCGGATCATCGCCTTCGTGCTGGATCCGTCGGTGATCGAGCGGATCTTGTCGCACATCGGCCAACCGACGACGACGGCTGAGGTGTTGCCGGTCGCAAAGGCTGGATAGGGATGAGTCAATTGATGCGGTCAGGCAGGTGTGGTAGAATTCGGAGGTTGCACAGGCTCGGAAGGATGGACTATGCGGTTGAATTTCCTATCCGTTTCACCACCAAGTACGGGTTGGAGATTGTCTATGTCACCCACCCCATTCCGGAAAAATACCTCAAAGTGCACACAGTCGGTTGGGGACCTGGGACCAGAAACCCTAGGATGTCATCACCGAGCCCACCATGACCACCGCGGAAATTCGTCTGTCTTATGACTGATCCCCAGACCGATCGTCAGGACCGCGACAGTTTCCAGAGCGGAAAAGTGGTGACCATATCGGCGGCCCATTTGAGCCACGATGTTTTTTCGTCTTTCCTGGCCCCGCTGTTGCCGCTTTTGATTGCCAAGTTGAATCTGTCCCTGTCGGCTGTTGCCATCCTGGACATTGCCCGGAAAATCCCCCAGTTGCTGAATCCTCTTATTGGACTGATGGCCGATCGTATCTGCGTGAAATATTTCGTGATTTTGGCGCCGGCGGTGACGGCGGTTTGCATGAGTTTGCTGGGCGTGGCCCCCTCATCCTCCATCCTGTTGGTACTCTTGTTTCTCAGCGGGCTGAGTGCGGCGGTTTTCCATGTGCCTGGACCTGTGTTGATCAAACGTTATTCCGGCTCCAACAGCGGGCGGGGCATGAGCTATTACATGTTCGGGGGTGAGATGGCCCGGACTCTGGGACCGCTGTTGATCACTGCGGCGGTTTCCTGGTGGGGGTTGGAAGGATCCTATCGGGTGTTGCCCATCGGCCTGGCTGCTTCGGTGTTGATGTTTTTCAGATTGAGGAATTTGCAAGCGGTTGAGGGCCGACCGGACAGGAAATTCTGGCAAGGGAGCCGAAGCGCTTTGAGGGAAGTTGCTCCCTTGTTTGCAGGTTTGGCCGGGTACATGGTCTTTCGCATGGGATTGAAGTCGGCCTTGACCTTGTACCTGCCCACCTATTTGACGGCTCAGGGTGAAACCCTGTGGATGGCGAGCGGAGCTCTTTCATTGTTGCAGTTTTCCGGGGCGGTGGGAACCTTTGGGGCTGGATTTTTTGCCGATCGTTTCGGCCACCGTTCGTCGCTGTTGCTTATTGCGGTGCTGACCCCGCTGGCCGGTTTGGGATTGACCTTCCTGCCGGGGATCTTAACGATCCCATTGTTGATTCTCACGGGCTTTCTGATCTTTGCGTCCAGCCCGATTCAGTTGGCCATGGTGCAAGACATGGGCACCAGCAGACCGGCCTTTCTCAACAGCCTGTTCATGACCTTGAACATCGTATCGAGCGCCCTGGCCGTCTTGTTCGTCGGCACCCTGGGAGACCGTTTGGGGCTGGATCTTACTTTCAAGATCTCGGCCGGATTGACGGTTCTGGCTATCCCGTTCGTTTTACTCTTTCCCCCGCGGGAGCACAGCGGATAGGAATTTCGCCGACTTTGAACACACCGGCCTCGCGGCCGCTCCGCGCGGTCTGGAGTGGCGCCCTACGGTTGCACTAGTAACCCACCATTTTCCGCCAACGATTCGGATAGAGCTGTCTGGCCGTCGCCTCGCACGCCGTGCCCTTCGCGGTGTTGTACAAAATGTTGAATTCACAGAAATCATCGCCTGTGTTCGTGCCGGCATAAGGCGATGGAAGCCGGTTGTCGGCGGTAGCAGCAGTCCCCCACCCCGAGACAGCCTGTGCGCTTTTCCACAAACTTCCCTGGTAGTTGTGGCCGGACTCGTGCGTGAGGCGGTTATCAAAATCATTCTGTGATTGATGGCCACTCATAGGGAACAACCTGATTTCTCCCGATCCAGCTTCACCAGCAGTCGTCGCTGTTGATGTCGAGCTCGGATGAGCTCTCGGACTGAGAATAATCATGCTCGTGTGAGCACGCTGACCTGAGGGAATCGCACGCAGTGCCTCGGCCACCTGCGAAGTTGTCGGAAGGTTCTTGCCCGTGGCGTCGGCTGCCGTAGGCCGAATCACCCTGATGATTTGACTGCCGATTTGTATCGTCTGCTCGACGGCAGGCGAAGAAGATCCATCCGGCCAGGTCTGCGAGGCCTTCGGTTGAGGTGATCCGATTCTGGCCGTCCCGCTGTTGTTACGCAAGCGGTCGAAAGCGGCCCCCGGCGCTCTGACGGTGCCAGTCAACCGCGGGTTGAGAAACGCGCATGCGCTGGAGGCAAGCACCGTCGTACGCGCTGGCGAACGCCCAACCGTCGCCGGCAGCGGAGACCGTGTTCGGGCCAGCGTGCCACTATCAAGATCTTCGAACCAATCTGTGATCTGGCAGATTGGGCCGGGATATCTAAAACCAGCCATAATCGAGAAACGCCTTTCAAGCCCATCCGTTCGCGACTTCCAAAACTCGCAATCAACCTGAGCGAGGCGGGTTCTGCTTTCGGGCTTATCCCAGCAGTATTGGCTCAAACGGCTCTGTTGTCAAAACCAATCAGTGCCAGACACGCCTTGGTGGAGATGCGGCGGATAGGAATTTCAACCGCATAGTCCACTGGCCAGATATGTTTCCAGGTTGTCCCGCATGACCCGGTGCAGCAGGGTGGCCGCCGGGCGTCGAGGGCGGTAGATGCCGCTACTTGGCGCAAAAGCCGGGGCGTTGGCCGGTGCGCGATTGGCGGCGGCGGTGGTGGGCACGTCTGCCCCTTGCGTGCTGACCAGTCGGGCGGACTGTGAAGAATCCAAATTATTGAGCATTGCCATGGGGTGCCGCCTGGTGGGATGACCGGCCAATTCGCAGCTTCGTTTTTTCCGTCAAGCGAAACTCAATATGACGTCGCCAGGACTATAGCGGACTGATTTAGTATAATTACAGCATTTTTATATGTATTGCCATTAATTTGTAGTGTTGGTATGGTGGGGATGGAGGGAATCTCACGCGCATTCACGAGTTTTGAAACGATGTCCGATCGGCATGGGGATGCCATGGATCTTGTTTACTCGTTCTGCACTGATTCCGTGCTAACCGCATTCGTTTGAAAATATTCGAGTCTTGGGCGCTCGCAACCTATCCGGAGGTCGCCATGTCTTGCCGTCCCGTGAAATCCCTGTTTTTCTTGCTGCTGCTGTTGACTGTGGCGGCGAGTCCGGCCTTTGGGCAAAAGTTTCTGTCCGGCACCATCGCCGCCGACATGACGTTGGACACCGTGGGCGGCGCCGTCTACCAGGTGAATGGCGCCGTCACCGTGAACGCCGGCGTGACGCTGACCGTCGATCCGGGCGTCACGCTCAAGTTCGAAAGCGGCAGGTACCTGAATGTGTACGGCACCCTGTTTGCGGAAGGCGGCGTCACGCCCGCCAATACCATCGTCTTCACGTCGATCAAGGATGACGACGCACCATTGGGTGCGGGCGAAGATACCAATGGCGACGGTGCGGCAACGAGTCCGGCCGTTGGTGACTGGAGCTATATCCAGTTCCTGAATGCCACGTCAAGCGGCAGTTCCCTGCGGTACTGCACGATCCGCTACGGTGGTTCGGGCGGCAACGGCCTGATCTATACGTCGACCGGGGCGGCGCCGACCATCCGGGACTGCGATCTGAGTGACGGCAACCGGGGAATGTATATCCGGACGAATTCCGCGCCCACTGTGCGCAATACGTCCTTCAACCGCATGACAACGGTTCCGGTGTATTTGTCGATTACGGCCAACCCGATTTTCGAGAACATCATTTTGGACGCGCCGTCGGGCAACGCTCATGATGCCATACAGCTTTACGATGGAGCCGTGGCGGGTACCGGAACCATCACCCGGCCCAGCGCCACGATCGGCGGTGTGCCTTCGCACAGCCTGGCCTATTGGGTGACTTCCAGTATTCAGGTCGGTGTGGGCGAGACCCTGGACATCGAGCCGGGAGTTGTCCTCAAATTCAATCCCAATACCCATGTGGTGAACGACGGTCTGCTGCTGGCGGTGGGTGGAGCCCTGGACGAAGAGCAGATCTACTTCACGAGTATTGATGACGACAACGCCCCTGCCCCGCTGGGACAGGATACCAATACCAACGGCAATGATACTTTTCCGGACCAGAACGACTGGGGCGGGATCCGATTCCTGGACCCGTCCGACGACTCAAGCACTCTGGAGTTTTGCCGGGTTCTTTTTGCAGGCTACAATGGAGCTAGCTATGGGGCGGTAAGCTGTCTTAATGCCAGTCCCGACCTGATTGATTGTGACCTGACCTCGGCCTATTATGGCGTCAAATGCACGGGCGAATCAGACCCGTTGCTGCGTCGGACGAGCATCAATGCCATGCAGGATGTGCCCATCGCCATCGAGATCAGTTGCAATCCGATCTTCGACAACCTGGTCTTCGAATCAACCTCGGACAATGGCTTCGATGCGATTGGGATTCTGGGTGGCACCCTCTCGGGGGCCAATACGCTGAGTATCCGCGGCGCCCAGCTGGGGCTCACGCCGATCGACAACCTGGTCTACATTCTGCTCGCGGACATCACCGTGGATGTGAGTGGCGACCTGACCATCGACCCGGGTATCGTGGCCAAACCGCGCGCCAACGTCGACCTGTATATCAATGGCGCTCTGCATCTCGACGGCACCGCGGACCCGGACAGTCAGATTGTCTTCACCAGCTACAAGGATGACAACTACGGTAATCCGGCCGATACCAACAACGACGGCAGCAATACGTCGCCGGCCAAGGGCAATTGGGGCCAGATCGTCTTCAACGACGGTTCGGCCGGCTCGGTGACCTTTGCGACCCTGCGCTTTGGCGGCTACAGCAACTCGGCCATGATCCATTGTAAGTCGGCCAGCCCGACTCTGGCCAACCTGTCGATTTCGGACAGTTATTACGGCATCATCCAGGCCGGAACCTCGGCTTCGCTGGTCAGCGACGTGGATATCGCCAATACCACCTACACGCCGTTCCTGATGTCCATCTCGGCCGACCCCAATTACACCAACATCAGTTTTACGAATGTCGGCCTGCGGGCGATCGGGCTGATCGGCGAGACCATCGGTGTCAATTCGGTACTGCGCGTGCGTTCCATGGCCGGTTATGACAACATCACTTATTACATGGCCGGCAACCTGACGGTCACCACCGGCACCCATTTCCGCATGGAGCCGGGTATCGTGCTCAAGCTGGCGACCGGCGGCTATGGCTACGACTTGTACATCGACGGCAGCCTGCAAGCCGTCGGCACCGCAGACAGCACCATCGCTTTTACCGGTATCAACGACGATTCGCGGGGAAACCCTGGCGATACCGCCGGCGACGGCGCCAATACGCCGGCTGCCGCGCAGTGGGGCTATATCCGCTTTGGCGCCACTTCGAACGACGCTGCGTCGGTAATCCAACGCTGCGAACTGGCCTACGGCGGTTCTGGCTATTCCAGCCAACCCGATGCCGCGGTCTGGTGCAACTCCGCTTCACCGACCATTAGTGACAACGACTTCTACACCAACTACATGGGCGTCTATACCGACGGCAACTCGGCGCCACTCGTGCAGGACAACTACTTCTTCAACCAGTCGTTGACGCCGTTGGCGACGTCGGTCCTGTCCAATCCGAACTATGTGGGCAATACCTTCGATCAGAACGGCATCCACGCCGTGGGGCTGGCCAACGAGACGCTGTCGGCCGATGCGACGCTGGAAAAACTGATCAACATGGGACTGCCTTCGTACCCCTACTACAACCTTGGAACAACATCGGTCGGCACGGGTGTCACGTTGACTGTCGAACCCGGAGTCATCGTCAAGGCCCGGGCCAGTTCGGACATCATTCACGTGTATGGCGCTCTGCAGATGGTCGGTACGCCGGCTGACCGGATCATCCTGACTTCGATCAAGGACGACAGCCAGGGCGGCGACAGCAATGTCGATGGGCCCGGCAGTTCGCCTGCGGCGGGCAATTGGCGCGGCATGGATTTCTTCGACTCCACCGATGACGCGGGCAGCCTGGTCGAAGAATGCCTGTTCCGTTTTTCGGGAAGTGGCAACGTGATCGACATGATTTCCGCGGGGCCGACCATTCGCAACAACGAGTTCGAGCTGTGCACCTACGGGCTGCGTTTGCGGAACGAGTCGAACCCAGTGATCGAGAACAATCTGTTTCGGGTGCTGACCTGGTACCCCATCGACAAGTCCATCCTGGCCCAACCTGTTTTTAACGGCAATGTCTTGGACAATGTGAACTACCACTGCATCGGGATCCGGGGCGAAAGCGTCGGCCAGGATATGACCCTGCAGAAATGGGACTTCGCAGGTTACACGAATATCACACAGGCGCTGATTGGCGGCAACCTGACGGTCCAGTTGGGCGCCACACTGACCATTGAACCCGGCATCGTGTTCAAACTGGGTACGTGGACCTATTATCCCTTTGCGGCGGCCATCAACGTCTACGGCTCCCTGGTGGCGGACGGTACGGAGGCCGAACCGATCATTTTCACGTCGGTACGGGATGATAGTGTCGGCATGCCACTGGATACCAATCAGGATGGTGCCGGCACCGTGCCGGCGATCAGCAATTGGCGCTACATCTACTTCGACGAGGTAAGCGATGACCTGACGTCCGTGCTGGATCACTGCGAGCTGCGATACGGCTACAATTACGCGGGAAATTCGGCCATGGTGCTGTGCAACTCCGCGTCGCCGACGATCTCGAACTGTCGTCTGGAATATGCCGGCCACGGCTTGATGGCCTACGGCACGGCCATGCCGGTGATCTCCGACTGCGTCTTCGACGAATGTTTGCAGACCCCCGTATTGATGTCCCTGGTCAGTGACCCGCAGTTCAGCGGCAACCAGTTTCTGGCCGGCAACGGTTACAACGCCCTGGGTATTCGCGGCGAAACCCTGGCTCAGGACGCCACGGTTCTGCGGCGTGACGTGGCCCAGACCGCTGGTATGCCCTACATCCTGTACGGCAACCTGACGGCCGGGTTCAGTTCCATCCTGACCATCGAACCCGGAGTGATCATCAAGGGCAATAATTCGAATATCACCATCAGACGGGGACTCATTGCCGAAGGCACCGCCGACCCGGACGGCCAGATCGTCTTCACGTCGTTGACCGACGACTTTTTCGGCGGTGATACGAACAACGACGGAGGCGCCACGGCGCCGGCCTCGACTCGCTGGGGCCGCATCATCATCGAAAACGAAGCCATCGACGCCAGCACGCGTCTGAGCAACGCGGTATTCCGCTACGGATACAACAACGCGACGTATGGCACGATCGAGATCAACAGCGCCAATCCCCAGTTTGATAACTGCATCTTCGCATACAACGGAGTTGCCGTGGACTACAAGGGAACTTCCGGCGACCCCGCCGTGGGCTGGATCCATGACAGCGACTTCTACGGCAACACCTACTACGCCGTGCGCAACCAGGGCACGGCTTTCACCGTCGATGCAACCACCAACTGGTGGGGGCACCTGACCGGGCCGTTGGACGACAGCGACGATACCGGCAGCGGCGGTTATTACAACCCCGGCGGGCTGGGTGATCCGGTCACTGACCGGGTCAACTACACCTCATGGCAGCTCACCGGCATCCAGAACATCCTGCTGGGCGACGTCAGCCGCAACGGGGATATCCGGGCCTACGACGCTTCGCTGGTCTTGCAATCCACCGTGCAGCCGCCCGGCTTCCTGGGTCCTCTGCAGGAAGTGCTGGCGGACGTGGACTGTAACGGCAGCATCATGGCCATGGACGCCGCGTTGATCCTGCGCTTCGTTGCCGGAATCGATACCTATTTCCCCTGCGCCCTGGATTCGGTGGTGACGAAACAGCAGGCGGAGGTATTGGCGTGGCAGAACTTCGACCCGGTCGAGTTCACGGTGGACCTGCCGTCGGTAACCCTGGCGGCTGAGCAGGCCGCGTGGGTGCCGGTGCACATTGCCGGATCGGGTGATGTCCTCGGCCAGGAGTACCATATCCAGTTCGACCCGGCCCAGGTCGTTGTGCGCGATGTGCGGTTGCTGCCCTCGGCCCAGGGAGCCATGCTGGCCTGGAACGTCTTGAACGGCAATGAATTGCGGATTTCTCTGGCTTCGGCGGAATCGCTGGACGTTGTCGATGCGGTCGAATTCGAGTTGGTGGGCGCTGCGGATCTGGAGGAACCCACAGCAGCGGATCTGATCGTCGCCTTCGCGCGCCTGAACGATCAGGAATTCCAGATCGTCAGCGGCATCGAAGACCTGCCCGGTCGCGCGGCGACGATGCTGGCCCAGAACAATCCCAATCCTTTCAATCCGTCCACGACGATCCGGTACACGTTGAGTGACGGCGATGTGGCCGTGCGGCTAGCGGTCTTCGATACCCGGGGCCGGCTCGTACGCACCTTGGTTGCCGAGCGCCAGATCGCCGGTGACCACGCCGTGGTGTGGAATGGCCGCGACGATGCCGGACGCAATGTCGGCAGTGGCATTTACCTGTATCGCCTGGACGTCGGCGAACAACGCCTCGTTCACAAGATGGTTCTCTTGAAGTAGGGGAGGTGACGGTATGAAACGCATCAATGAGATCAAGTCGGTGGTCCGCCGACTCCGCAGATTCCTGCCGGCCCTCCTGGTCCTGCCGGTCTGCGTGGTCTTTCTGCTGCCGACTTCGGCAGCGGCCGTGACCCTCGACGTTGGCACGGCGGCGGGGCAGGTCGGCGATACGGTCCAACTGCCGGTTTATATCACCGGACTGGCTGACGACGTGCGTGCATTCGAAATGCACCTGACCTGGTCCGGGACCTACGCCCAGTGTGTCGGTGTGACGACCGTCGGCACGGTGAGCGAAGGCTGGGCCGTCAGCTTCCTGCCCGGCAGCGGCCAGGTGACGGTCGCGGGAGCTTCCACTGTGCAGCTGGGCGGCGACGGCGTCCTGGTCCTGCTCGAAATGCTATTGGGTCCCAATAGTGGCACCATCAATGTGACTTTGGGTTCGGCTCTGCTGAATGAAGGAGACCCGGTACCGACGCTGGCCAACGGGCAATTGCAGATTTCAGCGTTGCCGACGGTCAATATCTCCCCCGATGTGGGATTGATGGTGGTCGGGGACAGTCTGCAGTTCAGTGCCAGCGGCGGCACCGGACCCTATACCTATTCGTCCTCGGGACCTCTGGTCGCCGATTTCGGAGGCGATTCCTGGCTGCACGCCATGTCGCCGGGATTCACGCAGGCGACGGCCGAGGATACCGGCGGCTTCACCGGTACAACGACCGGTCAGATCGAGGTGCGGGCGTTTCGGGTGAGGGTCATTGGCATGACCGTGACCGAGGGGGATACCGCTCTGGTGCCGATCGAGCTGGATGACCCGACCGGATATGGGATTACCGCCGGAGAGTTGGTGATCAACTGGACGGCGCAATATTGCGAATTCGTGGGCATCGAGACCGCAGGTACGATTGCCGAAGCCGCGGGTTGGTCCAGCCCTGCGGTCTTGCCCTCGCCCGGACGCGTGACCGTGGCCATGGCCGGCACGAACCCCTTGGCCGGTCCAGGGGTGCTCTTCTATCTGAAGTTGGTGCCATCGTACAACACGACTGTGACTGTCTCAGACAACATCTTCAATGAAACCTACCCCGCTTTGCCGGTGAGCGGCACGCTATGGCGCACGCCCCTGCCGACGATAAGCATGTCGCCAACCGCGGGAAATCTGAAGATCGGCGATCAGCTGCAATTCAATGTCACGGGATCACCGACATTTCCGGTGACCTGGAGTACGGACGACCCTGCCTTGGCGACGATTGACGCCTCGGGCCGGCTGACGGCCCTGGGCGAAGGCCAGGTGCGGGTGAAGGTGGTCGACAATGTTGGGGCAACCGCGCAATCCGGTCTCATCAATATTTGCAGCTTCGGAATGCCGTCTATTGTCTCGTCCATCAGTGCATCCCAAACCGTACTCGTGCCGGTCACGGTATCGCGTTCGTTGGATGATCTCGAACTCTACAGTTGCGAAGTCGCGGTGAACTATTCGCCGGCCCACGTGCAGTTCGATGGCGTCGTGACCAGCGGTACGGTATCCGCCGGTTGGGGGGCCGCGACTGTCGTTGACGATGGTGGTAGGGTGCGGGTATACCACGCGGGTGCCCTGCCGCTGACCGGATGTGCTCCGGCGTTGTTCTATCTCGAATTCACCGGCCTACCGGGACTCGGGTCACCGTACACCGGGGTCTCGCTGGGGTCGGCGCTGTTCAATGAAGGCAAGCCCTGCGTGCTGCTGAATTCGGGTGGCTCTTGCGAAGATATTTCCGGTGTGCCGCGGGCCGGACAGGGGCTGCGGTTGTGGCCCAATCAACCCAACCCGTTTAATCCCAGCACGACGATTCGCTACAGCCTCATGGCGGACCGCGAGGTGGATCTGGCGGTCTTCACAGTCCGCGGCGAATTCGTCCGCCAATTGGTCAGCGGACGGCGCGCCGGAGGCGTCACCCATTCGGTGGTCTGGGACGGAAGAGATGACGCCGGACGACTGCAGTCCAGCGGCGTTTATTATTACCTTTTGCGCAGCGGCAACCAATTGCAACAGAAGAAGATGGTTCTGCTCAAATAGCCGAGATACTTGTCTTGGTCCTGAGATGCCTCAGAAGCCAGCCCGGTAGCCATGTCCTTCTGGACGGGGCGCCGGGCTGGTGTTTTGTTGGGCAGGTCATCGGATGGAATCGCTTCGCGATCCCGCCGGCCGACTGGTCCATCTCCGGCCATTCGTCGCGACCGCCGTCCTGGTTGAACGCGTCTGCCTGATCACCACCGGCCAGATATGTTTCCAGGTTGTCCCGCAGAACCCGGTGCCCCTAGGCGCTGGGAGAAGAAGACAGGAAAACGCCGCGTCCGGAGCAAGACCGGACGCGGCGTTTCGCCAGAGAAGCAAGCTCCGAACTACTTCAGCATGACCATTTTTCGGGTCTCGCTGACACCATTGGCTTCCAGGCGGTAGAAATAGACCCCGGAGCCGGCGCGGCGGTTGGCGGAGTCGTTGCCGTCCCAGGCTACGGTGTATTCGCCTTCGGCGAGGTGTGATGCCACCAGGGTGCGCACCAGGCGGCCCGCAGCATCATGCACCATCAGTTGCACCTGGCCCGCGGTTGCCAGCCGGAATGCGATGCGCGTCGAAGGGTTGAACGGGTTGGGGTAGGCCGCCCCCAGCTCCGCCTTCGCCTGCGGCAGATCCTCGATCGCCGACACTCTTGGTGAGAACCACCCGATGTCGTCGAAATGCTGCCGCGTCAAGTCGACTTCGTCGTTCAGCAGGGAAGTGATCGCCGGTTCCATCAGCAGGCTCGGGGTGGCCGTCACGTCAAAATGCGAAACGGACGAACCGCTCTGCAGCGGATTGGGTGTGTAGATCTTGACTCGTCCCTGGGCGTCCGTGCCGGCCAAGACGTTCACGTCCAGCTGCAGGGTCACGTTGGCGCCACCGCCGAGTTCGGCCTTCAGCAAGTTGCCATCGGCCAAAGTCAGGCTCACCGTCGGGATCGTCAGTCCGGGGTCGGCCCCGCCCAGTCCCGGCGGTGTCGCCTGCACCGTATTGTCGACGATGATGACGGCAATGGCGCCCGCGGCCTCAGCCGCCTGGGCCTTGGTCACAAACGCACACGAACCACGGTCGATCAGCGCGATGTTGCCACTGATCTGGGCGCCGTTGACCAGCGCACCGCAGGCGTCACCGGTGGTGCCGCTGCCGTCGTCGGCGAGCACGACATTGCCGGTGATGCCGACCTCATCCAGGACCGGTCCAAAAGTGGCCGCACTCAGCGCCATGGTGGCCGGCAGGGTGCCTGGCGAGTTGGCCACAAGGACAGGCGGTCCGGACAGAAAATAGGGCGCCGCCGCCGTCACGGCCGAACCGCTCCAGACCACGTTGCCGGTGTTGACAGCCGAAGTTGCACGCTGCCCGTTGGACATCGTGTTCCAGGCCTGGCCGGTGGTATTGTCCAGCAGAAAGCGTTCATAGATATCGTCGAAGCCCTGGAATTCGCTGCCAGTTGAGCCGTTGACGAAAGTGCTGAAGCCCAACCCGTGGCCCATCTCGTGGAGCAATACCGGCAGCAGCGCGATGTCCGCGCCCGCATTGCCGTCGAAGCCGTAATACCAGTTGGTTCCCGAGAGGCAGTTGGCATTGTTGTCGATGTCGGAATTGAAACGGGCCCGGATGTCATTGAAACCCGGGTCCAGGTCGACGCCGGCCTGCTTGTCGGCCAGCGCCCCGTGGTACCAGGTGCCCGGAAATTCGGCGCCTGCGAAATCACGGTCGATAACGATGGCGCCCGCCGAACCGAGCACGGCGCTGCTGGCGTCGCAACTCAACGGTTCGAAGCTCGATTCGATCTTGATGGTCACTGGGCTTTCCAGAATGCCGCCCCAGATATCGGCGGCCTGCTGGAACAGGTTCAGTCGCTGCTGGCCAATGGTCGTGCCGGTGTTGCCGCCCACGGGTGTGGCCGGTGTATTGTCGTTGAATCCGACGCCAGGGCCGTTGACATTGACGATGGTGATGGTCGCGGCCTGAGCCGCGCCGGCGGTCAGGGCCAAGACCAATAGGAGGGTGATGGGTCGCTTCATATTACTGCACCTCCAAGCCGTTGGCGTCGGTGCCGGACTTGTCCTGCAGGAAGGCTTCGGCTTCGCTCTGGTCTTCGGTGCAGAGCGTTTCAACCACGCCGTCAGCGCCGATGCGCGCGACGCTGGTGCTCATGAAACGTCCTTCCAGGTGCACACTGACCCGGCCGTCAGGGTGGACAACGGGCATAAGACCTTCATCGGACCGGCTGAGCATGCGGGCCAACTCGGCGTCTTGGGCCTTGTCGAGGTCGCCGCTCAGACCCGTCGCGCCCGATCCAATGACCAGACTACCGGTTTCCGGATCGATGGCTGCGCGCAGGGCGGAGGTCCCGGGAGTTTCGGCAAGGGGGCTCGGTGTCGCTGGCATCTCGGCCGGCGATCGGGATATGATGAGAGCCAATGCGGCGACAGCACACAGCGTCAGCGGCACCGGGCGAAAAAACACGCGTCGGAAGTTCATTCAATTTTCCTTTCTCAAACAATAAAACGGTGTGGCGATGACCTGTGCTCACCCCCCGGTTGAGATCAGGAATCATTTTAAATAGTATAAAAAAACTATCTTTTGGCGAATTGACCGCTGTGCTGCAGGAAGTGATTGGTCTTAAGTTTGGGACCGCGATCAGTTTCCAAGCCATTACGCTTACTGAGGAGACCGTCCATGAACCCGTCCGGCGCCCGTTTGTTCATTATTGGCGGATAGGAATTTCAACCGCATAGTCCATTCGCCCGCCCGAGCCGGCGTGTGGATCCCCAGGTTCCACACACCGCGCATCAGCCAGCGAAAAAGGCCCCCGGGGGCCTTTTTACTTTTCCAGCCAGGCGTTTTCATCGATCCGCCTATTTTGCCTCGGGGGTATGATGGCAGATCAGCTCCAGGGTATTGCCCTCCGGATCCTCGAAAAACATGGCGCGGGCCTGCATGGCCGGAAATTCCGAAAAAACCACCTCGATACCCAGCTCGCCGAACCGTGCGACGTGTTCGTCGAAACTCTCCGGGGGAATCTCGAAGGCCAGGTGATTCAGGGTTGACCGGGACACATCGTGACCGGTGACGCGCGCCTTGGCGTAGATGTGCCGCCGAAAGTCGATCAGGGCCAACAGCTGTGGGTGGCCACCACGGCTCAGCGGCGTATCAGTCTGGCAAATCGTCAGGAAGGTGATGGTTGGTTCGCCATCCGGGTCGGCTTCGGGTGTCTCCAGGGAAACTTCACCGTGCAACGGAAACCCCATCACCCGCAGGTAAAAATCCCGCATCTTCGGCAAGTCCATCACATTGAGCACGACTTCGGACACGCCGGTAATCGGTGGTTGGTTCGCCATTGTTGTTCATCCTCCGGTCGGTTTGTCAGCAACACCGCGTCGGTGCCCGTATGGTCTCTGAATTCTACCGCACCCGCCCGCCCCGTTCAAGCGGCTGGCTCGCGGGCGGGGTGATGATGGAGGGCAACAATAGGCGCAGGGCGATCCCGCTGAGCTTGCCCAGGTTGGGGTTGCCGGAAAGCCACTTTGCCCTGACAATACTGCCGACACATTCCGGAATCATCCCCTGCCTGGAGTCGCCAATGCCTTCAAATCAGCCCCAGCCCCAGATTTACGCCAAGACCCTACGCACCCTGATCCGATACGCCATCGCCATGGCGATATTTGGAGTGTTGATTGGCATTGCCTACCAGGAATCGGCCCAGAAGCTCACCTATGCCGATGCTCC
>CAZLUL010000022.1:0-14439 GCA_964562635.1 uncultured Fibrobacteraceae bacterium
ACCCACCAGAACCGTCTTGCCGCGCACCACGGTGGGCGCGCGCAGGTTGCCGGTGGTGCCCAGCATGACAGCCATCATGTCGTCCAGGGCGGGCTTGTCCTTTTTCAGGTCGAAGGTGGTGACCTTCTTGCCCCGCATGACGATGACCTTGCTGGCGCCTGCGATGAGGTCTTTGGCCTTTTCGGCGCCCAGCTTGGCGTTGGCGTTGGTTTCTTCTTTGATGCTGACGTCATTATCCGCAAGGAACCCCTGCGATCTGCCGCAGCTCGTTCAGCCCTTGCGGTGGTAATACCAGTCGGCGCGCTTGCCCATGGTGCGGTCTCCTTGTTTTGTGGGGCGATCCCCATCACTTGACGTCTCTCTTGACTTCTCTCTAGACTTTAAGATTCTGTGGTCCAGTTCACGGTCAGGTTCAAGCCGGCCAATTTGCTCTCCAGTTCCAGCCGCTCCCGGTGCCGCAACAGAGTGCCTTTTTTGCCGATCTTCAGCCAGCCAGCCTCGCGCGCAATGGCGCTGGCCTTGTCCATATCTTTGGCACCAACGGCGGCCATGATCTCCGCCTCGACCCGCGAAAAATGCAGGCTGCCCAGGCGGTAATCCTGGAACGCTTCCCAGGCCAGCGGCACCCAGCGCTTGACGATCTCTTCGCCAATGATCGTGGCGTAGTCGCGGATTTCCTTCTGCGCGTGGCTGTCCATGCGCAGGGCCAGGAAGTGCAGCAGGTTGTGCAGGTCCATCTTCCAGTAGGCCTCGGTGTAGGTGCCCAGGGGCAGGTCCTTACGGGCCTGCTCACGGGCGATGCCCTGCTCAAGGCGGTCGTTGTAGAGTTCGCGGGAGACGGCGTGAAATTCGGTTTCCTTGCGGGTCATCTCGGCGCCGGCTTCGGGGTCGAGCCAGCCGAGGCTGCCTTGTTTGTTGTCGGTCGACTGCAGGCGCCATTGATCGGGCGCGGTTTTCAAGGTGCCTTCAGTGGCGACGGAATAGCGAGTGGATACCTCGTTCACCGAATTGTGGGTGACAATTCCATTGGCAATGAAATTGTGGTGGGGTCCGGCGACCTGAACATCATAGGTTTCCCGGAATCCGACGTATTCAATTTCGACGACCTCGACCAGTCGCGGTTTGGTCAACCTGTTCCAGGCGACGCGTGGTTGTTTTTGCCATTCGGTCTTTACGGGGGGCCCGCCAAGCCGTTCCACATATTCGAGTTCACGGCCATGCATCTGCGTATGGCATGAGGCGCACAACGTCGTCAGATTTTCTGCACTGCGGGCCAGACTAATGTCCGCCCAGACCGGCACAACGTGGTGACAGTGCAAGACCGAGGACCGCTGGTGGCACAACTGGCAGGTCCAGCCATTGCTTTCATGAATTTTGGCAGCGATCTGGGTGGTCCAGCGACCAATGGCGTCGCGGTCCGTGGAAACCCCGCCTTTCCAAAAGTTGGATGCCGGACCGCTGCGTGCCTTGCGAATATTGGCCAAACCTTCAGGCGAGTGCTCAATCGGGCCATTGCGATAGGTCTTGCCCTTGTTCCAAGGCTCCTTGGACCGACCACCTTTTGCATGCTGCAGCCCATGATGCCGAATCCACTTTCGGATCGTGTGGTAACTTACGCCACAGGCGTCGGCAATGTCCTGGATCTTGTGTTGTTCCGTGTTGTACTGAATGTTCAGCCAGGTCTTGTCCAGATATTTGGGGGGAATGTCACAGACGAGGCCATTGACATTGAGAAATAAAGGCTCTGTATTCCAGATCGCTTTGCCACTTTTTTCAACCAGTTGGGCCCGTCGCCTGAAATTATTCCAGCCATCATGAAACAGGAATTTGTGATCTGATGTCGCTTCAATGGTCTTGCCATCGGCCAGTCGGATACGAAAAACCGGCTTCTTGCCGTTTTTGAAAACGTCAACAATTCTCGTGTGGGTGATCGTGCCGGTTTCCTCGTCCAGATGCCTCAGATGCATATCCTGGACTCGCCCTTTCCTGAAAAAGGCGTCCTGCTGTTTGTCCGGTCGCGTGGCGTTGCAGGTTGGCTGAAATTTATGCCAGAGATCTTCAATCTTCAGCTTGTAGAGTTGGTTGCCGCGTCTTTGGATACCGCCCGGCAGATCAAAATAGAGCTCGGTACCTTCGGCAAGGCACGCCGTCCGATGCCGGATCCACTGCCGCCAGGCATCCATCGGCACCCGGATGTGCAGCTTCAACGAACACATCTCAAACGGCGTCGTATGCCGATGCCGCAGCAGGTAGCGGATGAGACCCCGATCATCACTGGTGGCCTTGGTGCCAGCGCCATAGGACACCCGCGCCGCCTGCACGATGGCCGCATCATCGCCCATATAGTCGACGACCCGCACCAGACCGTCGTCCAGAACCTTGAAAGGCACACCCAGGATGTCGTCGAGGGCGGCCACGCCGGGTCGGGGCAGTTTTTCGGCTTGTTGGGGATTCTGCTCGCTCATTGGTCCTCCGGAATTATCCGTTGAAGTGTTTGTCGATCGCGTCGCCGACCACCGCATCATCGGCGTGGGCGGGCATCGTCACGGTCAAAAGAGGTTCGCGCTGCATGGCCTGCCGGATGGCGTATTCAGCGCCGGGATTGCGGGCCCAGGCGCGCCGGGCGATCCCGTTGTTCACATCCCAGTGCAGCATCGAGGTCAGGCGCCGCTCGCAGTCTTCACTGCCGTCCAGCAACATGCCAAACCCGCCATTGATCACTTCACCCCAGCCCACGCCGCCACCATTGTGCAGGCTGATCCAGGTCGCGCCGCGGAACCCGTCGCCGACCATGTTCTGCACCGCCATGTCCGCGCAGAACATCGAGCCATCAGTGATGTTGCTCGTTTCGCGGAAGGGGCTGTCGGTGCCCGAGACGTCGTGGTGGTCGCGGCCCAGGACAACCGGGGCGCTGATTTCGCCGGCCGCGATGGCCTGGTTGAAGGCCGCGGCAATGGCCCGCCGCCCTTCGGCGTCACTGTACAGGATGCGGGCCTGGCTACCGACCACCATCTGATTGGCTCCGGCCTGCCGGATCCAGCGCAGGTTGTCCAAAAACTGCTGCCGGATATCGTCTGGCGCCTCGGCGACCATGACTTCGATCACATCACCGGCAATGCGGTCGGTGATTGCCAGGTCGGCCGGATCACCACTGGTGCAAACCCAGCGGAATGGCCCAAAGCCGTAGTCGAAACAGAGCGGCCCCATGATGTTCTCGACATAGCTGGGGTACTTGAAACGCCCGTCAGGCTTGGCGATGTCGGCCCCGGCGCGGCTGCATTCGAGCAGGAAGGCGTTGCCGTAATCCCAAAAGCGGGTGCCCTTGGCCACGCAACGTTCGACGGCTGCCAGATGCCTCAACAGCGTCGCCTGCACCTGCACCTTGAAGGCCTCCGGGTTGCGGGCCTGCATCTCGTTGCTTTCTTCGTAGCTCATGCCCACCGGATAGTAGCCACCGGTGTAGGGGATGTGCAGGCTGGTCTGGTCGCTGCCCAGTTCGACGATGATGTCACTGTCGGCCAGGGTTTCCCACAGGTCCACGATGTTGCCCTGATAGGCCAGCGCCACCGCTTCCTGGTTCGCCTTCGCCTGCCGGATGCGCGCGCAAATGGCCTCCAGGTCGGTGAATACTTCGTCGACCCAGCCTTGCTCGTGCCGCTTTTTCACCGCAGCGGGGTTGACCTCGGCCAAAACGCCCACGCAGCCGGCGATGACCGCAGCCTTGCCCTGCGCGCCGCTCATGCCGCCGAGGCCACTGGAGAGGTAGAGCTTGCCGGCCAACGGGTTTTCGTCTGGCGCCGTGCCCTCCGAGAGATACAAGCGGCCCGCGCCCAGGATCGTGATCGTCGTGCCATGCACGATACCCTGGGGCCCGATGTACATGAAACTGCCGGCCGTCATCTGGCCATAGCTGGTGACGCCGAGGGCGGCCATGCGGATGTAATCGTCACCGCTGCTGTAGTTGGGAATGACCATGCCGTTGGTGACCACGACCCGCGGCGCGTCGGCGTGGCTGGGGAACAGGCCGTGGGGGTGGCCCGAATACAGGGCCAGGGTCTGCTTGTCGGTCATCTCGGACAGGTATTTCATGGTCAGCAGGTATTGGGCCCAATTTTGGAATACGGTGCCGTTGCCGCCATAAGTGATCAGTTCGTAGGGGTGCTGGGCCACCACGGGGTCCAGATTGTTCTGGATCATCAGCATGATGGCGGCCGCTTGCGCACAGCGGGCCGGATAATCGGCGTGGGGGCGGGCTTTCATCGCGTAGTGCGGCCGGTAGCGGTGCATGTAAATGCGGCCATACTGGGCCAATTCGGCAGCAAATTCGGGCGCCAATTGGGCGTGGTGCGCGGCCGGGAAGTAGCGCAGCGCGTTGCGCAGAGCCAATCTTTTCTCGCCATCGCTCAGCAGCATGGGGCGCTCGGGCGCCCGGCTGATCTGCGGGTCGTCCAGTGGTGCAGCGGGGATATCCGCAGGGATGCCCTGGCGGATCTGGTGTTGGAATTCCGCCAAACCCAATTCTGTCTCATCGGCGCTCAACGCGCACCTCCTTACAGCAGCCAAAAGTTGCGGCAAAGATAGCACACGGCTGTGGCAAAGCACAGGACCCGAAAGGCAGAATTCGACTCAGACGCCACCAAACATTTCGCCGACAATCCGTTTGCGGTAGGCGAAGATGGTTTCGAGTTGTCGGCGGACCACAAGTTTGTTGGCCAAAAGGCCTAAAGGTCCCAGAGGCACCACATAACGGATGTGGTCACCGATCAGGGTGCCCCCTTCGACGGCCTTGAATGTGTGGGTGTGGTGCCAGAAGCTGTAGGGACCAACGAGCTGCTCATCCACAAACCGGTGGGGCGGGTCGTGGCTGGTGATCAGCGTGCGCCAATGCATGGGTAAGGGGCCGAGGCGGATTTCGTAGTCGATCAGGGCTCCCTGGTGCATGGGCAACGGTGGTGGCGTCAGAATCTGGAATCCAAGCCAGGATGGCGTGAGCTTGGCCAGATTGGCTGGTTCACCAAAAAACCGGAACACTTCCTGGACTTCGATGGGGACAAATTGCTCGGCAATCATTTCGTGCATGATGATCCCTTTGTGAGGCGGCTGTTGATAATAATATCTGGACAAAAAATATACAAAAAGTTAGACTAATACAAATAATGAGCAAATTGACTTCAAATTGGTGTTTGTAACCGAGAAGAGACCCTGATGTCTACCAAGAGTTCCGACGAGCCAGCGACCGAACGGCGCCACTCGATCGCCGTGGTCTCCCGCCGGACTGGGGTGACCCAACTGCTGTTGCGGGCTTGGGAACGCCGCTACAATGCCGTCCTGCCGGAGCGCACCGCGACCGGACGGCGGCTCTATTGCGACGCCGATGTCGAAAAAATCATGCTGCTGCAGCAATTGACGGGCATTGGGCACCGCATTGGTGACATTGCCAAACTCGGGCACGGGCAACTGCGCACCCTGCTGGCCGATGATCCTGGTGCCGCGGTGATTCCGGTGCCGGCAACGGCGCTGCCTGGTACGGCGGACGAATACCTGGCCACCGCTCTGGATGCGGTGACCCGTCTGGACACGCTGGGGTTGAACCAGATTCTGGAGAAAGCTCTCGTTGATCTCAGTAAGCCCATATTGCGCAATCAGTTGATTGCGCCGTTATTGACTGAGATCGGGGTCAGGTGGGGCGATGGCCGGTTGCGGATATCCCATGAACATATGGCGACCTCGATTGTGACGACGTTCCTGACCAGCATGAACGCGCGTCAGCGCACCCGGGCCAATGCGCCGCTGGTGGCCATTGCGACGCCCAGTGGGCAATACCACGAGTTGGGTGCTTTGCTCGCCGCTTCGGTTGTGCTGGAAAAGGGCTGGGAAGTGCTCTATCTCGGTCGTGACCTGCCTGCCGAAGACATCGCCGCAGCGGTGCGTACCCGGGGGGCCAGGGTCGTTCTGCTGAGTCTTGTCTTTCCGCTGGCCGATGCAGCTGTAGTGGCCGAATTGCGTCACTTGCATCAATTGGTCGGCCCGGATCTGCCCATTATAGTGGGGGGGCAGGGGGCGGCGTCCTATGGGGCTGTCCTGGCTGAAATTCACGCCCGCCTGGTCACTTCCGATGGTGAATTGTCGGATATATTATCTGAATTTTGATTTTTTAGTTTCGTAAGTTGTTGAAGCACATTGTGTTGAAATATGTGTATAATAAATGTATAATAAAGCATTGACAAAAGTTATACATAACTTATATTCTCTCCAACGACCACGCGAAGGTTCCGAACCAAAAATGCACTCCGGCTATGCAGCCGGGATCCATGGAGGATAGAAAAATGAAAACGAAACTGACTCTGACCGCCGTCGCCATCGCTGTCGCAGCTCAAATCGCACCGGTTTCCGCTCTGGCCCATTGCGGCAGCTGTGGAGTCGGCGAGAAACACGCTGCTCACACCGAGCAGGCCGAACTGAAAGCTATTTTCCCGCTCGCTGAGGAAGCCGGCTTCACAACCCTCGTTGCCGCCGTCAAAGCCGCCGGGCTGGAGGCCACGCTGACCGAGCAAGGCCCTTTCACGGTCTTTGCGCCGACGGACGAGGCGTTTGCCAAGCTGCCCGAAGGCACGGTCGCCAATCTGTTGGCCAATCCCGAGCAGCTCAAGAAAGTCCTGCT
Organism: uncultured Fibrobacteraceae bacterium; assembly: GCA_964562635.1. Lineage (GTDB taxonomy): Bacteria > Krumholzibacteriota > Krumholzibacteriia > LZORAL124-64-63 > LZORAL124-64-63 > JAGRNP01. The sequence continues at coordinate 6,662 of CAZLUL010000022.1, forward strand.
GCTGCATGTCGTGTCCGGTTCGGTCACTTCCAGTGAAGTGGTCAAGCTGACGTCTGCGGCGACGCTCAACGGCGAATCCGTCACGATCAACGCCAAGGATGGCGTGATGATCAACAACGCGACCGTGATCAAGGCTGACATCGCTGCGAGCAACGGCACCGTGCATGTGATCGACACTGTCCTGATTCCGGAAAACCTCTAGTAGACAATTACAGACCGGCCTTGGCCGGCTTTAAATTTCGGGGAGAAGACCAATGAAAACGAAGAACCTCAAATTTCTGATCTTGATGCTGATGGCGGTGAGCGCCTTCGCGCTGACCGGCTGCAGCGACGACGATGACAATCCTGTTGCCGGTGGCGACATGGGATCAGGGGCGATGCTCCGCGTGGTGCATGCCTCGCCCGATGCACCAGCCGTGGACGTCTATGCCAAAGGCGTGGCTGACCCTCTGATCATCAATCTGGACTACACGAACACCAGTGATTACCTCGAACTGGACCCCGGCACCTATGTCATCCAGTTGCGTGGTGCTGGTGCGGATCCTTCCTCGGCTCCCGCCTACGAAACCGGTGAGCTGAACATTCCCGACGGGGCGGTCATCACCGCGGTCGCGGCCGGTCTGCTCGGCAGTAGCGATGCCGACGACATGTTCCGCGTGATTCCCCTGGTGGAGGACTGGCAGGATCCGGGCGCTGGCAACGCGGCGGTGCGCATTGTGCACGCATCGGCTGATGCGCCCGCTGTTGCCATCGACGTCTTTGACGACGCCGATCCCGAAATCACCAACTTCGCCCGTTTCGCCGAGACTGGCCCGGCCGGTGTGCCGCTGCCTGCTGGCAGTGCCCTGGACGTAGCGATCTGGGCGGGCAACCCGCTGGGCAAGGTCACGACCTTCCAGACTCCTGCCCTGCCGGAAGCCAACATTATCCTGATCGCGACCGGCCTGTTGGGTGAGTTGCCCCGTGCCGAGGCGGGCTTTGGACTGCTCGCAGTTGGTCCGGCCGGCACGGTCGGCCTGATTCGCCAGAATCCGACGGTCTTCGTCCTGCACGGTTCGCCTGACGCGCCGGCGGTTGACGTATTCGTCGGGGGCACCATGACCGAGCTGGTGGATGGCCTGTCCTTCAGCGAACTCTCCCCGGCGGTGCAGGTGCCCCCGGCGTCTTATGACCTGGACATCAAGGTGGCGTCCACCGGTGGCTTGGCCACCACGATCACGACGCCTGTGCTGATGGCCGGCGAGCGCTACCTGGCCGTGGCGACGGGTTTTGCCCTGGGCGGCGATCCCGTGCTGACGGTCCTGCCCCTGGCCGACGAATTCGGTGAGGACGCCGGCGCCCTGGTGCGTGCGGTTCACGCTTCGCCCGGTTCGCCAGCCGTTGACATCGGCGTGGTCGATGGCAGTACCTTCACGGCTTTGCCTGAGTTCTCCAACGTGAGCTTCGGACAAGCTTCGGCTGGGCCTGGCCTGGCGGTACCGGCTGCGGCGTTGACTCTGGGCGTAGCTGCCACCGGTTCGCCGGATCCGCTGGTGACCTTCAGCGTGGCCCTTAACGGTGGCCAGAAGGCCTTCGCTATCGCAGCGGGTGTCCTGGGTGATGTGGGCCAGTCCTTCCGGCTCCTGCTGGTTGACGTGACCAGCTTCCCTTGGGCTGCGGTTGAAGTGTTGCCGGACTCCAACTAAACCTGTTGTCAGTCAATACACGAAGAGCGGGTCCCCCGGGGGACCCGCTCTTTTGTTTGCCAATAGTCTGTTGAATATCCGGCGGTTCTAGACCGGTGGTCGACTGCCCGGGCCGTAGCCGGTCATTTCCACGAAGCCACGGCCGGAAGATCGGCTGGTGCCGTGTTCGGTGGCCCGCACCGCACCTTCCCAATAATGGATTCCGGTGCGCAACGACGTGTTCTCCTGATCCGGCAGCAACGCCTTGAGATCCAGATCAAGCTGGGCCGAAGGAACCTGCAAACGCCAGGATGTCGGGTAGGTGGTCTCGGTTTCGGGACTGGTCCAGGTTTCCTGCGGCGTGAACTGCCACTGGTCTCTGGGCAAAGTGGTCGTGGTGCCATCACGCTCGACCAGCGTGCCGAGGGCATAGTCGGTCTTGCCGTCGGTATCGAGCAGGCGGTACAGCATCAGTTCCCGTCCGTCGTCCAGTTGCAGGGCCAGCCAATCCCAGCCTTTCTGGCCGGTGCCGAGGGTGCTGGTGAAAATCTCCCGATCAAGCCAGCTTTCGCCCTCAACGGTGAGCACTTCATCGCCGCGGCGCACGGTGCCGGCGACAGTCATGCGCGGTTGGCTGAAGTAGAGGCTGCCGGATGATAAATCGGTCGTCTTGGGGCTGAAGCCGCCGGCGCCATGAAAGACCGGTTGGCGGCTCGGGGTGCAAATCAGGTCGTATTGCAACTGCAACTTGTCATCACGCACGTGCAGTTCGTAGGCACTATTGCGATAGTCCAGGCGCCATCTGTCGTCTGTACCCACCGGCGCCTGGCACCAGACCAGATTGGTATCGCCGGGAGCGCCAAAGCCACCCAGAAAAGGTGTGGCCCGCCAAATGGCTTCGCTGAATACGTGGCCGCCAGCCTGGGGATCGGTCACTGCGGCGTGGGCCATGATCAGGTCCGTGGTGTTCCAGGCCGAACCGCTGGTATCGGCGCCAGCAGGCATGATTCCCACCCGAAAAAAGGTCACCTGAAAGGCCAGTGGCTCACCGGCCTGCGGACCGGTGGTCTGCAGGTGCCCGGTGATGTACCACCATTCGGTCTTGTATTGGGGGTGCGAGTAGAGATCGCGGGGGAAAGACCACTGATATCCTGGGGCGGCCTGTTGCCAATCGGGACGGTCAGCGGCTGTGGCCACCACAGTGATCAGGATGACCAGAGTGCCGAGCAACAGCCCCAGCGCCACGATGTTTTTGCATGTCTTGATAGCTCTCACAGGTCGTCCCTCACCAACTGTTCGGGTCCGGCCAGGCCGGCTTTGTAAGCCGGGACCGCAGCAGCCACCAGGGTGGCCACCATCACAATCCCGCCCTGCTGCAACAAGGCGATCATGGGCCACGCCGGTTGGATCGTCCAACCAAACCACTGCCGATTGACGTTCAGGATCAGGAGGGCCGCCAGGCCGATGCCCCCCAACAGGCCCAGGATGAGTCCGAGCGCTCCCATGGCGGCGCCTTCGCCCAGGAACAAACCAAATATCTGCTTACGTGTGGCCCCCTGGGTGCGCAACAGCGCCAGTTCACCGGTGCGCTGCCGCGATTGCACCAGCAAAGTCAGGGAAATTCCACAGACGGCGGTCAACAGCGCCAGGGATTGCAGGGTGCGGGTCACGGCAAAAGTCTGGTCAAAAATGTCGAGCACTTCCTGGCGCAGGTTGCGGTTGCTGCGGAATATCAGAGGCCTGGATTGGAAGCGCGCCTTCAGGGCGGCGGCCATCTCTTCGCTCTGGTCCGGCGATTCGAGAAAAAGCGCCACGTTATTGGTCTGACTGGTGCCGAAGTGCTTTTGCAGGGTCGCCATCGTGACAAAGGCGGTGCCGCCTTCGCTGGTGTAGTCGTAGGCAATTCCGGCCACGGTCAAACGGACTTCAGCCGTTGGTCCGGCCAGCACCAGGGTGTCGCCGGGGGCCAATTGGGCCTTGCGAGCGAGGGGCTCGCCGATCAGAACCTGGCCGGCGGCCAAGGCAGCGGCCACCGCCTCGGGCGAGCCGGTTTGCAGTGGCAAACGACCCGCCAATTCGGCACCCGGCACACCGGCGGTCTTGATGCCGCTCAACCAGATGAGGTGCAGGCCGTCAGCGGAGCGCACGCGCAGGCGGCGTTGTTCTTCGACCGCCGCGACACCCGGCATCGCCGCCAGTTCGTCGATCAGCCCGCGGTCCAGGAAGGCTTCATTGCCGGCGCCCACCCAGGACTCGGTCGTCACATAGACATCGGCCTGGACGGTTGTATCCAACCAGGTGATCAGGGTCTCGCGGAAACTGCCCACCAGCAACGTGATGCCCACCAGCATACTCACCGTCACGGCCAGGGCGGCAACAGCGAAGCTGGTGGTCTGCAGGCGGGAAACGAGATTGCGCAGGCTCAGGGCCAGGCCCATACCGTCGGGGCGGGCCAGGCGCCCGACCTGTTGCACCACCGCCGGCACGACCAGCGGCAAGGCGATCATCATCAAGGCGCCGTAGACAAATCCGCCCCAGCGGGTCGAGGTGCCCCAGGTAAAGAACCAGATGCTAGCTGCGGCCGCCAAGCCTGCCGCCACGCCGGTCAGGCGTCCTGCCTGTTGTCCAGTGGCCTGGTGCAACGAGACCGGCGCCAGCAACCGCAACGTCTCGCGGCGTGACATTTCCCAGGCCGGATAGGCCGCGCCGGCCATGGCGCCCAGGATGCCGACGGCCGCTCCGAGCGCCACCACATCAGCCGGCAGCTGCAGGCGATCAATGCCCTCAAGAACATAGATGTTGGTCAGCGTGGCACTGACGGTGTGCAGATTCTGCCACGCCGCGGCGTAGCCCAGGGGCAGGCCACAGATCACTCCCAAAAGACCGAGCACGCCGGTTTCGCCAATGATGAGCCAAAACGTGGCGCCCGGATCAGCCCCGAGGCAGCGCAAGACGCCATATTCCCGCCGGCGTCGAGCCAGAGAGGCCTGTACAGTCGTGAGCACCAGAAACAGGCCGACAAAAACGCTGATCAAACTGAGAGCCGTCAGATTCAGGCGGAAGGCTTTGAGCAGGCCGGCCGCATCCTGGCCCCGCTGCTCGGGGGTGAGCACGCGCACACCTGGGCCGAGTTTTTGGGCCAAACGGTTGGCAGCAACCAGCGGGTCAACGCCGTCATCGAGGGTCAGGTCGATCTGGTGCACCAGGCCATGCCGCGCCAGCAGAGTTTGCACCGCGCCAATGTCCATGACCGCCAGCGTACGCGGGGCCATGGGTTCCAAAACCTGAAAATCGACGAGAGTGCCAATCACCAACTCGGCAGTGCGGCTGCCGCTGCTGACGGAGATCGTATCGCCAATCGTCCAACCCTGCTGTTCGGCCAGATCCGGTGTCACGGCCACCCAGTTGCCGTGGCGCAGGACCGCCAGGGGATCCCACTGGGTGGCGTCGCGACTGGTCGGTTGCACGGGAAACTGCACCGGTGCGAGCAGGTCCACGCCAACGATGTCCAGCAACAGGCCATCGGTCCCGGGCACCGCGGCGTCGACCCGGCAGATGGGCCAGGCCGAAGTGACTTCGTGATCGCCCAGCACGGTCACCAACAGGCTTTCGGCAAAGGCCGGCATGGTGCCGACGACTGAGAGATCCGCCTGGCCGCTGACGGCGCGAACACTGCCGTTGAAGGCCTCCAAAGCGCCCCGATTCAAGGTCTGGATGGCCACTACCGAGGCCACGCCCAGCGAAACGCCGAAGACCGACAAGAAAAACAGGGTGCGCGAATCCCGGAATTGCCGCTGCAGGGAACGCCAGAGAAAGCGGGTCACGCTGAATCCCCGCCCGTCAGCACGCCGTCGTGCAGTTCCCATACCTGGTCGGCGGTTCGAGCCAGTTCGCGGCTGTGGGTCACGAAGAGCAGGGTGCCGCCCTCGGCGCGCACCAGTTCGTGCAGCAGGTCCATCACTTCGTGGCCGCTCTTGTCGTCCAGGCTACCGGTCGGTTCATCGGCCAGAATCAGGCCCGGCGAACGCAGCAGCGCCCGGCAGATGGCCACACGCTGCATCTCGCCACCGCTGAGGTTGCCCACGGGGTCGGCGTGCCGGTCAGCCAGACCCACCCGGCGCAGCAGGTCGTCAGCGCGGGGTCCCAATTCGGCCCGGCCCTGGCCAGCGACCCAACCGGGCAGGGCAATGTTTTCGCCGACGCTCAGGTGAGGCAACAAGTGGAAAAACTGGAAAACCAGGCCGACGCCCTGACCGCGCAATCGGGTGCGTTGCTTCTCCGTGCAGTCGGTCAGGTCGGTTCCGTAGAGGTCGATTCGGCCCGCCGTGGGCACCGAAATGCCGGCCGCCAGATGCAACAGGGTGGACTTGCCGCTGCCGCTGCGCCCGACCAGAGCGATTGATCGCGCCGGCGGCAGGTCAAACGACACGTCACGCAACACCGTACGCGGCTGGCCCTGGCCCGCCGGGAACGTCATGGTGACGTCGTGGAATGCCAGCACCGGATCAGACATGGTTGCGCAGCATCAGTTCCCGCGGGTGCGGATTCAGGTAGACCTGCTGGTTGACATAGGGGATGTCGTGCAGCTCGATGTAGTGGCGCAAGATTGTCATCGGCACAATGAGAGGCACCAGTCCCTGGTGATAGTCCTTGATCACGGCGATGACCCGACGGCGTTCTTCGACGCGGACATCTTCCTTCAAATATCCGGCCATGTGCTGCAACGCGTTGACGTGTTTGCGGGTCGTGGCCATCTTGGCCAGGACGGCCATGTATTCGGCCATGTAGAGATCGCGGAATTCCGCCGGTGGATGCTGTTTGACGGCGGCCACCATTTGTCCCAGGCGCTTCAAGCCCTGGGGGTCGTGGGCCATGAGCAGGTATTTTTCCCGGGCGTGAAATTCGACCAGCGCGCCGCGCTTCCAGCGGCCCATAAAGGCCTGCCGCAGGCGGTCGAGGGCGAAGACCCGTTCGATGAAGTTCTCCCGCAGTCCGGCGTCGCATAGCCGACCTTCCTCCTCGACGGGAACCAATGGGAAGTGCTTCATGAATTCGGCCGCGAAAAGTCCCCGTCCCAGCTTCTGCGGCATGCCCTTGTCGCGGTAAACCTTGACCCGAAAAACACCACAGCTGGGGGAGCTTTTCTTGAAGATGTAGCCACTGAGATTCTTGCTGGCCAACTGGCGCACGCGCCCGCGCGACCAGGTATTCATGGTTGTGGTCCAGTCGGTGGCCGATTTGCTGCCGATCAGGCGCGGGGATTCCAGTTCGCCGTGCAACCGAATGGTCTCGCGCGGCGTGCCCATGCCCATTTCCGCCTCGGGACAGACCGATACCAGATCGAAATAGCCGGCCAGGGTATCGGTCACATATCGATCACGGGAGTGCCCACCATCATGCCGGACTTCCTGCCCCAACAGACAGGCGCTGATACCGACGCGGATGGGCTCTTCGGTGGTTGCTTCGGTGGGACCGTTATCGGGCATTGCAAACTCCTGAGGCTCGGATTTCGAGTGACATGCGGTATCCTGCCCACTCAATGATAGAAGGGCAAGACTTTCCCACTTTAAGTCGGCGGCGCCCCTACCATAGTAGTGTTGCGTAAAGGGCTCCGCAGGTCTAAATTGGGGCGAACTCGAACCCCACGACACTGAGGAAATTCATGTTTCTGGAATTGCTGAATCCCCACCGATTCGGATGGTCGGTTTTGCTGGTCTGTGCGCTGTCCGCGGCGCTGAGTGGGGCGGCCGAACTGGCGGGAACCGTGCGCGATCAAGAGACCGATTTGCCGCTCGCCGGGGCCGCGGTCCGGCTGTCGGATTCCACCGGTCGCGAGGCGTCCGCGGTGACCGGCTCGGATGGGGCTTTTCGCTGGCCGGGTCAGCCCGCCGGGCGCTATGAAATCGACGCCACGCTGGCGGGATACCAAGCCGGCAGGCTTGAGGTTGTGCTGGGGGCTGTGGACCAGACTGACCTGGAATTGCGGCTTTCGCTGGATGTCTCTGTGCTGGAAGAGGTGGTGGTGATCGGCAAGATCACCGATTTCGAAGCGGAGGTGCAGACCAGTTACGTGAAACTGGACCGCAAGACGTTGTCCGAAATTCCGAGCGTCAT
>CAZLUL010000022.1:14539-29821 GCA_964562635.1 uncultured Fibrobacteraceae bacterium
AGACCAGTTACGTGAAACTGGACCGCAAGACGTTGTCCGAAATTCCGAGCGTCATTGAGGATGACCCCTTGCGGGCCCTGCAGACCTTGCCGGGAGTGCAGTCTGCGTCCGACATTTCCAGCGGATTGTACATCCGCGGGGGCGGGCCCGATCAGAACCTGGTTCTGATGGAAGGCGCCACGGTTTACAACCCCACCCATGCCTTTGGCTTTTTCTCGACCTTCAATGGCGATGCGGTGACCGATCTGTCGCTGTACAAGGGAGCTTACCCCGCGACTTATGGTGGGCGCCTGGGTGGTGTCCTGGATGTGGAAATGGTGCAGGAAACCACTCCCGATTTCCATGGCAAGGTCGCGCTGAGCCTGATTTCGGCCCGCGTGTTTCTCGAAGGCCAATTGGACGGGGACCATTGGTGGGGCAGCGCCCGCCGCAGCTTCCTCGAACCCGTGTTGGGGGCCATCCGTACCGATGAAAATCCCATTCCGGATTGGTATTTCTACGACATTAATGCCGGTTACACCTCATACCGCGGCGGAGGCATGACCCGCCTGCTTTTCTATCGGGGCCGTGATGAAGTTGCGGTCGACGCCGATGTCAATACGGGCCTGACCCTGGGCTGGGGCAATACGGTGGCGCTTCTGAGCCATGAGCGGTTTCTCAACGACAGCCTGGAAGGCCGGTTGAGTCTTTCGCACAGCCGCTATGACAGCGAGACCGACGCCGAAATCCTGGCCACCAATTTCAATATCACCAATCGGCTGCGCGACACCACGCTGGCCGCCCGGCTGAATTGGAGTGCGGCTGAGCGGCACCAGGTGGTCAGTGGCCTGTCGTACGCCTGGTACGATTTCAACTATAGCCAGGTGTTCAATCTGACGGCACCGTTCGAATATGGCAGTCAGCCAGGTGAGTTGGCGGCATATGTCGAAGACAACTGGTTCGTTGACGACTTGAGTACCGTGCGCGCCGGTGTGCGCTATCGCTACCTCAGCGAAGGAAGCCGCCAGTGGTGGGAACCCCGTCTGGCGCTCAGCCGGCAGGTGCGGCCCGATCTGCGCCTGAAAGTCAGCGGTGGTGTCTATAACCAATATCTGCAGTTGGTTTCCACCGAGGGATTTTCGTCTGGCGATTTTTACGTTCCCATCGACGAGACCGCTGAGCCGGGCCGCAGTTTGCAAGCCGTGGTCGGGGCGGACTGGAAAGTGGATGGGCGCACGGACGTCAGCGTGGAAGCCTACAATACCGACCTAAAAAATCTGGTGACCCTGGACCAGAACCAACCGGTGGACCAGAACAGCCTCGTGGCGGACGATCTGTTCGTCACCGAGGGCAAGGGTTACGCACGTGGGCTTGAGGTTTTCCTGCGCCACAAACGGGAGCAGTGGTCCGGGTGGGTGGGCTACACCCTGGGCTGGACCGAGCGTTCCTTCGCCGAACTCAATGGTGGCGAGAGTTTCGTGCCCAAGTACGATCGCCGCCACGATCTGAATTTGCTGGTCAGCCGTCAGACCGGAAGCTGGCGTCTGAGCGCGGCATTTCGATACGCCACCGGGCAGGCCTTTACACCGGCCGCGTCGCGCTACCAGCTCGAAAATCCGGCGACCGGCGAGATTGAAGATGAAGGACAAATCCTGTCGGGTGCGCGCAACAGCGCTCGCCTGTTGCCCTACCACCGGTTGGATGTGAGCGCCCGGCGACCTATCACTTTGTTTGGGCTGCGTGGCGAATTCGTGGCCGAGGTGTTCAACCTCTACAACCGGCGCAACGAGTGGTTTGTCCAATACGATACCGAAGAAAATGTGACCGAGGCGACCGTGGTCCGCATGCTGCCTTTGATTCCTAGCGTAGGAGTGAACCTTGAATTTTGAGATGTATAAACTGTGGCTGGTTGCCGGCCTGGCTGGATTTTTCTTGGCTCTGAGCGGTTGTTCGACCAACCGGGATCCTGATTCCCTGTACGCGCCTGATGCGGTCGGCACACTGGTCATAGACGCGGTGCTCATCGTTGACCAGCCGCTGCCGTCGATGCGTTTGTCCCGGACCCTGGCGCCCAATGTGCCCTACACCCTCGAGGCTGCGGCGGAAGAGGGAGCGGACATAGTTGTCACCCTTGGTCCGGAGGGCCTGACGACCGAGGTCGTCTATGAAGCCACAGCGACTCCTGGCACCTATCGGCCCGCCGGTGGCGCACCGCCCGTGGTTCTGCCGGGCGAGCGGTACGCGGTGGCGGTGACCACCGATGCCGGCGAAGTCCTGACCGCCGAAACCACCACACCCCAGAGATTTGCCATCAACCAATGGGTTCTGCTGGCCAACGACGGAAGCACCGAATTGCGCGACCTCAAGACTTTCGCAGAGCTCGGCAATGGCGTGTACAGCCACCCGGACAACCAGTTGGTCTATCCCCAGGGATTGCTGGACGGAAGGTACGGCAGCGAGAGCGCCGCAGCCTACGGGGCGGCCGGTTTCCAGTTGGCGATTTTCAGCATCGACCCCGACGCCGGGTTTGTGATCGACCCGCCGTTCCTGGAGGAAGAGGACTTTGACGAATTGGCGCGCCAGGGAGCATCGCCGGCGCTCGACGGTGAAGACGGTTTTGTGCGGTTGCCCTGGTTCAGCATCTTTTATGACGGGCGTTATCTGTACAAGGCCTTCGTTGTCGATAGCAACTGGTTTGACCTGATCCGCACCATTCCGGAAGGTGGAGGGGGACTGGGTTTTGGCGGCAATGCCGGTGAGGGCGTTGATCCGCCACTTTTCCATGTCAACGGCGGGATCGGCCTGTTCGGCTCGGCGTCGGTGGACTCGATCGGCTTTTTTATCACGCCGTTGCCATAGGTCCAGTGCCATAGGTCCAGTGCCCTGGGTCACCGCTCGATTGGCCATATTGGCCGCGGATTTCAGACGGTGACATCCGGGGCTGATGCGGTATGATTGGGTGGTGCTCCAATCCGATCCCACCAACTGCCCGGGAGTCGAATCATGCCCCGAATTTCAGCCGCTACCGCCACAATTCTGCTCTGCCTGGCGTGGTGCGCCACGGCGATTGCCCAGACCGCCGAGCCGGTTTATCGGGAAAAAAACGAATATCCGGTCCTGGAAGAAATGACCGCCGAACGTGAGGCCACCCAGGCCCAACGGGACTCAATCCGGGCCGAAGTGGACGCGATCTACGACGTCGACGCCGAAGCCCGCAGTGAAGCCTCCCTGAGCCTGCGGGTCGACTGGTCGCAGATCGAATCGCCGGACAGTCCGGCCGAGTTCACGCAGCTGTGGCACACGCCGCCCACGCCCCAGTTCTACACCGGCACCTGCTGGGCCTTCTGTTCCACCTCGTATCTCGAGAGCGAATCCAAACGCATTGCCGGCAACGAAATCAAATTGTCCGAAATGTGGGTCGTGTACTGGGAGTATGTCGAAAAGGCCCGCAGTTATCTGCGCGAGTTTGGCCACACCCCGGTCGACGAGGGTGGCCAGGACCACGGCACGATCGAGATCTTCAAGCAGTACGGTGCCGTGCCCCGCGACGCCTATCCGGGAGTGCTGGATGAGCAGGGCCGCCACGACCACAATCTGGTGGCCGCCGAATTGAAGGGTTACCTGAAGTGGGTGCTGGACAGCGGTACCTGGGACGAGGAGCAGAACCTGGCCTATGTGCGTTCGATCCTGGACAAGCATCTGGGCGCGCCACCAACGACCGTGACCTGGGAGGGGCGCCAGTACACGCCCCGCGAATTTTTGACCGGCGTGCTGCAACTGGAAATGGGCGACTACCGCGCGGTGGTCTCGCGTATGGACAAGCCGTTCTATGAAGAGGTGCTGCTGGATGTGCACGACAACTGGCGCCGCACCGACAACTACATCAATCTGCCTCTGGAAGAGTTCTACGGCGTGATGAAAGGGGCGTTGGCCGCGGGCTACACCGTTTCGATTGGCGGCGACAACAGCGAGCCGGGCATGGACGGCAAACACGACACGGCGATCATCCCGGATTGGGACATCCCGTCGGCGGCGATCAATCAAGGCAGTCGCGAATTCCGCATTGCCAACGGCACCACCGGTGACGATCACGGCGTGCATATTGTTGGCACCACAGAGCTTGGCGACCGCGATTGGTACCTGATCAAGGACTCCAACCGCTCCAGTCGCCTCGGCGAGCACAAGGGTTATTACTTCTGGGATGGGGACTACATCAAGCTGAAGATGCTGTCCTATACGATCCACAAGGACCGGTTGGAAGGGCATTTGCAGTAGATTGGGAACATTTGGCGAGCCGATTGGGTATGGGTGGAAATGATTTCACCAAGGAGACAGCAATGCAGAAGATGCGGCAGTGGTTGATGAAGGCGCGGCGGGCCGGAGTGCTGGGCATGGCGTTGACCATATTTTTGGTCTTTTCGCTCCGTTCGGCCGTTGCCGATTGGAATGATGTGCCGACTGGCAGCATGAAGCCGACGATTTTGATCGGCGACAGGATTTTTGTGAACAAGCTGGCCTATGACTTGAAGATTCCCTTCACGCAGACTCGCGTGGCGACCTGGAGCGCGCCGGTGCGGGGCGACATCGTGACCTGTTGGTCGCCCGCCGATGGCGCGCGGTTGGTCAAGCGCGTGGTGGGAGTGCCCGGCGATGTGCTGGCGATGCACAACAGCCAATTGACCGTCAACGGGGAACCAGTGCAGTACACCGCCGCTGACCTTGAGGCCATCACCGCGGCCATGGGTGATGACGCCACCGGCAAGATCTTCTACCTGGAACAGCTGCCCGACCACGCCCACGTGGTGGCCATCACACCGGGCAAACGGGCCATCCGTGATTTTGAAGTGCTGACGGTTCCGGCGGGGCAATTTTTCATGATGGGGGACAACCGGGACAACAGCGCCGACTCGCGCTACTTCGGGTATGTCGACCGCGACGCCATCGTGGGCCGGGTGCAGGGCACGGTCTGGTCGCTGGATTTCGAGGACAGTTACAAACCCCGCTGGTCCCGTTTTTTTGCCGAGATGATTTAGACTTCTAGACCGGCGGTATTGATAAACTGCCGCCGGTGCCTTTGCGAAAAATCCCATCTTCCGGTGAATCAATCCGTGGCATCCCGAACACAGACAGATCAAATTTTCGAGGCCATTGGACCCGCCCTGAGCCCGGGGAATCTTGTGATGTATTTCGAGGTAACGGGTATGCTCACAACCGAGTCCCTGACATTTGTGGCGATACCGCGCGAGCACTTGCCGCCTGACGGCAGGGCCAATGGACGCCTTGTTGCGTTGATGGGGTCGGCTGACCAGGCGGTCACATTGGGCGCGCTCCAGTTCAGCTGTGCCAATGGCCAATTCGCCCTTGCCGGTTGGGATGACCGCAGCGGCGCAATCCGGGCATTGGTGGATATGGATCTGGGCCGGAGAGCTGGAGGCATCCCCCCGGGGGGAACTTTCAGTGGCGAAAGCCGCCATCATTTCGAGTAAGGCTTCGGTTTTGTCCTGGGGAGCATTTCGTCGCTTGCGGACCTGTTCCCACAAATTTTCGTAACGGGCGAACTGGGTGGGGGACATTTCCAGGCTGACCCGCACGGGCACTACGGCGGCCGGGCGATCACCCGGGCGGCGGTGTAGCCCAACTCGCCGGATTCCACTTTGGCTTTCAACTTGGGCAGATTTTTCAATTTGTGGGTCAGTTGCAGAAAGTCGCCGGTGCGGCTGGTTGAAAAACCCAACTCGAGCTTGGCGTACTGGTTGATCGAGCTGTAACCGAGCTCGCGGTAGAGCTGACGTTCGAGAATTTCCCCGAACCACAAAACTGCACATTGCTGGGCCTTCTCCACTGCTTTCAGCGAAGATTTGAGTGCCTGGTGAACCTCATTGGCCGACCGATCGGGTTGGAACCCGTGGGGTGAGTTTTGCATGGATTTTCCTTCAGAAATGGGCGCCAAAATGCCGTACAGAGAGGTGGGTTAAATATAGCGAAAAAAACACGAAAAGACAAGGCAAGATATTGCAAAAGAATGAGATAAGTGGTGCTTTGTCTCAGTCTGGGTTGCCCGGTATAATCTCCACCGCAAGCGCAATTCCCGCCTGGGAGCAAGCCAACCGGATCACCTCAAGGTAAGGCGCCACAGCAACCACCGCGTTGGCGTCGGCGGTGTAATAAACCAACTCGGAAATGCCTTCGCCTGCCAGGCTGGCAACCACTTCAGGCACGAGCGCCTCAACTTCATCGGCCAGCAACAAATGATCATACCACGGGATCAATTGATTCGGCTTCAACAGCCCATACTCACCGGATAAAATAGAGAAGGCCTCGCCTCGTTTCCGGGCCAAGTCATGCAGTTGATCGATCCGCCTACTGACATAACGATCGACGGCCGGGAGTAACCGGCCGTCCGTATTCTTTGGTCCTGCGCAGTAGGTGCAAATAGCTTTCATGCGATCAGCCTACTTTTGTCGCGCGCCTTTGCCAAGCAGAACCACTCAACCGTTGTTGCAACCTCGGCCTTGTCCACGTCCCTGACCGCGACCTTGCCCTTTGCCCTTGCCGCGGCCCTGGCCACAACCCTGGCTCTCACCGGCCGGTCCATGTTCCTGATCCGAGGCGAGAATGGCCTCGTAATCAGCTGCAATGATGAACTGCACTTCATAGCTGCCACCGTGGGCCGCCAACTGGGAAGAGAAGGCCCGCATGTGGTTGCGTGAGCCCTTGGTCAGGTTCTGGTAGATCTGCAGGATGTCCTGATTGTCGACATCATTGGCCATGGCTTTTTCCAGATCATAAATGTCAAGGTCTTCAATGGTGGCGCCCACCTGCAGCGCCGCCACAACGGACGTGGAGCCCTTGGCGACCAGATCAAGGTAGAGCTTCTGCAATTCCGGATTTTGGAACTTGCCCCGGCTGTCGTCCGTGATCGGGTCGGCAATCTCATATTTGGCCAGCAGTTCGCCCACGCGGTCCATGTGCCGTTGCTCGGCGCGGGGAATATTGCTGAAGACGTTCAGTTCATATTTTTCGCCGAGGGTGAGGTAGACATCGCGGGCGAGTTTTTCTTCTTCACGCATCAGCAGAAGCGAGGCTGTTTCCGCTTCGCTCAGTTCTTCGTGGGGCAGTTGGCTGATGTCGCAGCCGCCACCCTGGCCGCAGCCTTTGCCTTTGCCGCCACCCTGGCCGCAGCCAGCCATTACCGCTGCGGGCAGGCAGGCCGTAGCAATAAAAGCGAGTCCGAGCAGGCACAACATTGAGGTTTTCATGGGATTCTCCATTGCTAAAAAGGTCCTGATTTCTTGTGTTCAGATACCAAACGCATCAACCCGGAAAACCCAGCGGACTTTTATCAGATCAGGTGTTGCCGGTTCTAAACCGCCGGTTTGCCCGGCTTGCCGTCGAATTCTTCGATCTCCACACCCCGCCGGCGCAGTTCGGCGATCATGCGCTCACCCGGCACAATCGACTCCTGGCACTGGGCGCCCGGTGCCTTGATCTCGCCCGAAGCCAGCAGCACAGCGATGATGGCCGCCGGATATCCCGTCATGCGCATCATGGCCGAGATGTTGTTGGTCGCGTCATGCCGGTCGATGATCCGGATGGAGTGACGCACACCCGTGCCAGCGGCATCAAACCCTTCGGCTTCGCACAGGACCAGCACCACATCTTCGCCGGGCAGATCCAATTTGGCGTCCATGACCCGGGCCAACAGTTCGCGGGGGCTGACCTTGCCGCCAGGAAACTCCTGGGGCACCGAATCGGTCAGGCCCAACTCGTGCAACAGGCGAAACTGGGCGCAGTGGCCCTTGTAGCGGATGGTTTTGTAGTCCAGCTGGGGCACGCGGCCGAGCAGGGTCTGGGGCAGGGTCGAGGTGCCGCCGCTGGTCTGAAAAGCTTCCAGTTCGCCAAAAGGAGCGGGGAAGGTGAGGTGTTCCAGTTCGCTCAACGAAGGCACGGTTTTCAGGCGTCCGTCGCGAATGACCACCGCGGGCTCGATGTATTCGTTGATCAGCCCCTGCACCGAAAAAACAACCTTGTAGTTCATCGGCGGCAACGGGTCGGCCGGCAACCCGCCCACGCGCAACTTCAGGCTCTCGGGCTTGGCCAGTCGGTCGACCAGATGGTAGCCCAGAACGCCGGCCAGGCCGGGTGCCAAACCGCAATCAGGCACCACCGAGACCCCCATTTCCCGGGCCCGTTCGTCCAGTTCGAATTCCCGCGCCACGATGTCGTTGTTGCCGCCGAGATCCAGGAAGTGGGCCCGATTCTCGACTGCCAGGGTGGCCAGATCGGCGTTGAACCAATAGTTGACCGCACTGAGGGCAACATCGGCTTCGGCCATCAGGGGGCCGATCAGATCGGCATCGCGCACGTCACCGCAAGTGGTCCGGGCACGGGGGTCATCCAGGCGGGCAGCGAGGGTGGAGAGAGCATCTGCGTTGGCATCAAAAATCATCAGGCCGGTGGTGCCTTCGGCTTGCGTGAGCAGGTCAAAGGCCATGGCCGTGCCTTGCAGGCCGGCTCCGAGCAGCAAATACTTCACGGGAGACTCCTGAGCGAACGGGGCAACAAATGGCGGAACCCCAGCAGGATAGCGGAGAAGGGCGGTCGTTTCAACCCTGCTGAATGGTCCTTTTCGAAATTGAGAATGAAAGCCGGACAATTTTTGACGTGTTTGTGATATAATACCAACCAACAGCTCGAATACACATGGGGGTGGAATTGGGAGTCGCGCGGGCAATCTGCTGCGATTCGATGGTGGGGCTCCCGGTACCTGGAATTCTAGGAGATCGTTATGGCAATTCGGAAACTGCTTTCGCTGGCCTTGGTGGGCCTTTTTCTTTTTTGTGTCGGTTGCAGCGATGAGGCTGCTCTGACCGGTCCTGACACCGATGTCACGAACGGACCAGCCTTGGTCGACAAGGACGGCACCGAGACTCTGGGCACACCCGGTATCCCCATCAGTGGCGGCTCGGGCTTTGTCGAGGGCGGCGTGGGCATGGTTGATGTGACCACGGGCCAAATCAATTTGGAAGTGGCCGAAGGGGCCGCGATCCAGCAGGTCCTGTTGTACTGGGCCGGCGGCTCGGTCGGACAGGTTGGGGATGACACCATTGATATCGATGGCACTTCGGTGCAGGGCACTTTGATTGGTGGCCCGGTTTATTTTTTCGAGGTCAGTGGCGAATACTACAATTTCAGTGCCTACCGGGCCGACATCACGGATCTGGGTCTGGTGCAAACAGGTCTCAACAGCCTGACGGTCAGCGGCTTTGAATTCAACCCCAACGGCAGTGGCCTGGACGAGAACAACGGCTGCAGCGTGATCGTGATCACCGACGATAGCACGGCCACCGAATTGAGCGTGCTCGACGGCATTGATATGGCCTACTTTGGATTCGAACCGACCCTCGATGCCACTGTTCCGCAGACTTTTGCCGTGACCCCGGCTGATGCCGATCGCATGGGCGACCTGTTGCTGGTGGCCGCGAGCGTGGGCGAAGAACGGCCCAACCGGGTTCGCGTGACGACCAGCCTGGGCGATCAAATTTTTGACGATGCTCTGGGCAGCAACGATGGCCTCACTTGGGACTCGCTGGTCTTGCCGGTTTTGATCCCGGCGGGCGACCAGTCCATTGTCGTGCAGTTGATCAGCACCAATTCCCTGGATGCCCAAGGCGCTTCCCTGGGTTGGGTGGCGGCCGGTTTGGCGGTGGCTTTGCCTGTGGTGGCTGACCAGGACATCAGCGGCACCGTCTTTGTCGATACGGACGCCGATGGTGTGCTGGGTGCGGTGGAATCGGGCATCGGCAACGTCGTGCTGGATTTGACCGACAGCCAGGGTAATGTGACAACCGTCGTTACTGATGCCGATGGCAAGTACCTGTTCACGGGACCGGCCGGCGACTACACCGTGTCGATCAACCTGAACGATCACGCCGACTTCTTCAATGACGACCTGAGTGCTTCCTTTGCGCCCACGACAGAGCTGAGCCTGCCGGTCAGCGGTATGGCTTCCGGCGTGGATTTCGGTTTTGTGCCGGACGCCGAGGCGATTCTGGAGGACCTGGATTTGGGAAATCTGGACACCGATGGCGAGACTTTGCGCTATTGGAAGAAGACCTTCCGCCGGGCTCTGGTCGCAGAACGGTCACAGCGGCATGGGCATCACGGTCGTGGCCGCGGCCATGGTCACCACCACGGGCAGGGTTGCGGACACGATGAGAATTTCCTCGATGGTGACGAGCTGCGGGCTCTCCTGACCACGATTTCTGAACTGTATCTGTCCGAGCCTTACCAGTTTTCCGAGGGTGAGGAATTGGAGGAAGCGCTCAGACTGCTCCGCCGACGTCCCCGCACCGAAGACCAAGAGTTGTTGCGGGAATTGTTCGTGACCGAGCTGAATTTCGTCTCCGGCCTGGGCCTGGTCAACGAACAGGACCGGGTTGGCGTGCTGATTTCCTGGGGTGAAGGCCTGTTGGCCACTGCTCCAGGGGCCAAGTCTGCCGACAAGGGCCGCGACTTTGATATCTTCAATGCCATCCAGATCTTCTCGGCCATCAATACCGGTGGCGGCGGTGGTGTGGACGAATAGCTGATTTGCGACTGACGCTGCCGCCCCTCAACCGGGGCGGCAGCGGTCCTCAAACGGGGTTGTCTCTCCGATTTTCCTCCTACCCGATATGTTGACCTGCCCGGCGGCGAAGGCTACTATGCCTGTCAGACGCAATGGCGCCAAAATCTCTCTGCACTACCAAGGAGCCGCTATGGAAGCCAAGATCCTGCAGGCCAATCTGCTGGAACTGATCCGCCGCACCTCGGCCGAATTGCCGGACGACGTGAAACGGGGAATCCGCAAAGGTTTGCGCCAGGAAAAAAAGGATTCGACGGGGCAGTACGCCCTGCAGGTCATCAACGACAACATCCTGATGGCCAAGGACAAATCCCAGCCGCTGTGCCAGGACACCGGAGTCATCATCTGTTACGCCGATTTGCCGGCCTGGTGTGACGAAAAAACCTTCCGCAAGGCCTACGAACGGGCTGTGGTCCAGGCGACAAAAATCGGCTACCTGCGTCAGAATTCGGTCGATTCCATAACGGGTGAAAATTCGGGCACGAATCTGGGCCCGGGCAGTCCTTCCTTCCATTTCCATCCGGCCAAGGGCAAGTCCCTGACCGTCAGGATGATGCTCAAGGGCGGCGGTTGCGAAAACATGAGCACCCAGTATAGCCTGCCGGACAATCGGATTGGCGCCGGACGTGATCTCGAGGGCGTGCGCAAGTGCCTGCTCGACGCGGTGGTCAGTGCCCAGGGCAAGGGCTGTGGCCCCGGTATCCTCGGGGTGTGCATCGGTGGCGATCGAGGTTCGGGTTATGTTGCGGCCAAGGAAACGCTGTTCCGCCTGCTGGACGACAAGAATGACGACAAGCGTCTGGCCAAAATGGAAAAACAGATTATGAAGGAAGCCAATGAGCTGAATATCGGGCCCATGGGCTTTGGCGGCGCGACGACCCTGCTGGGCGTGAAAATCACCCACCAGAACCGGGTGCCGGCCTCGTTCTTTGTCTCGATCGCATACATGTGCTGGGCCTTCCGGCGCAACGGTATCCAGATGAGCGAGGGCGGAAAAATTTCGCGCTGGCTGTACGAATCCTAGGAGGTCGGAATCATGTTGCTCGAAGCACCGTTTACGGAAGAAAAAATCCGGGCTCTGAAGGTGGGCGATAAGGTCGAAATTTCCGGCCTGATTTTCACCGGTCGCGATGCCGTGCACAAATACCTGCACGACGGAGGCAAGCCGCCGGTCGACCTGAAGGACAGCATCATTTACCACTGTGGTCCGGTGGTGGTGAAGGAAAAAGGCAAGTGGGTGGTCAAGGCCGCTGGCCCGACAACCAGCATTCGCGAAGAACCCTACCAGGGACCGCTGATGGAGCAGTTTGGCATCCGGGCCGTCATCGGCAAGGGTGGCATGGGCGCCAAGACGCTGGAATACTGCCAGAAGGTGGGCGCTGTTTATTTTCACGCCATCGGTGGGGCGGCCCAGGTTCTGGCCGAACGTGTTGTTGAAGTGACGGGTGTTCATATGGCCAAAAAATTCGGGTCGCCGGAAGCCATCTGGGAATTTCAGGTTGACCGATTCCCCGTTGTGGTGACTATGGATTCCCACGGGAATTCGCTGCATGAGCAGGTGCTGGCCGATTCCAGTGAGCGCCTGAAAAAGATTCTGGACTGACACA
The DNA here is from genome assembly GCA_964562635.1 of uncultured Fibrobacteraceae bacterium. Taxonomy (GTDB): domain Bacteria; phylum Krumholzibacteriota; class Krumholzibacteriia; order LZORAL124-64-63; family LZORAL124-64-63; genus JAGRNP01. The sequence goes on from CAZLUL010000022.1 coordinate 26,753, forward strand.
GGCTTCTCAATAGACGCAGGATTCTGGATTGATTCTGAAGGAGCGGGAATTGCAGAACGACAACGCTATCCTCACCGTCCCCGGTTTGCTGAACATCTTTTACCGGGGGCGGGGTATTATTGCGATCATTACCCTGTTGGGCCTGGTCGCCGGTGTGGCCTATGGGATCATCGTCAAGCCCCTGTATCGGGCGACGGGTCAGATCCGACCGGGTGTCGTGAGTTACAATCCGGATGGCTTTCCCAACCGCGAGTGGGCCCTGGAGGATATCGTCAACTGGTTTGACAGCTTCCTGTATTGGGAGGATTTCAAGGACGCGCCGGAATTTGACGGCATGAAGACCGCGCCTGTCATCGACGCGACATTTATTCCCAGCCTGAACTTCGTGGCCGGCGGCAACGTGATCACCTTGACCAATCTGGCCGAAAGCCGCGCGGTGGCCTTGGTTACCCTCGATGAGGCGATCTTCGCCTTCAACCAGCAGGCCATGGCCGACAGCATGGGCAGTTCGCTGCATTTGACGCTGCGCCGCGGTCGGGCCGCCATGAAAAAGCTGAGTCGGGATATCGAATTGGTGGACGCCCAGGCCGAGCGGTTCGCCCTGGAGATCGCCCAGCAGGAACGTGAATTGACGATCATCGAGCTGGAAAAACAGGAACTGGAACTGGACTTGAAGTCCCGCGAGGCCGACAACGTCTGGATCAAGGAAGCGGTGATCAATTCGCGCGCGGCGGTCACGACAGCCCGGGGACGTCTGGTGGAAGCGGAAAAGGTGCTGGCCATCGCCCTGGGGGTTGAGCAAACGACGACCGCCGATGGCAGGGCCGCGACCGGCGGCGATGCCGTGACCGAGGTATTGCGCCAAACGGCGACCCGGGAGCAGGCGGGGCGGGTTGGCGAACTGTTGCTGACGGTGAATGATTTGTCCATGTTCATCACCACCCAGTCTGTGCATGCCGACAGTCTTGAATCGCGGGTAGTGACCAATGAATTGGAAATTGGTCGCATCCGGTTGCTGCAGGACATTCAGATCGTGAAAAAGAAGGCTGATGTCGCGCAGAAGATCCGGGATATCAATATTTCACTGGAGAAAGACTTGCCTCATACCCGGGACGTGCTCAAGACCGAGCTGGAAACCGAGCGGGTCAAGGTGGAGCTGATCTCGCCCCTGGAACGGGTGGGGACGATTTCGGTCAGTGACAAGGCCGTCCGGCCGCGCAAGGCGCGAGCGGCGGCCATCCTGACGATCCTGGCCTTCTTTGGCTCGCTGTTTTTGGTCCTGGTTTGGGAATACATCCGGAATAACCGGGGAGCAATCACTGCTCCTCGCAACTCGAATATTTAGAAGAAGGGAAGACCATGCGGAATTCGATGCGGACAACTTTGCTGCTACTGCTGATCCTGGGGATTGGCGCCACCGGTTGCTTTGGCGAAGGTGGAGACAAGGCGGCCGAGATTGTCGTGACTGAGATCATGCCCGGACTGACGGCGATCGACTCGGTACAGGGGCAGGGCCCCGTGGTTCAGTCCGACGACTTTGTGGTGGTCCACTATGCGGGCTACCTCTATGTCGACGGTGTGAAGACCGACAAGTTTGACGCCTCCTACGATCGCGACGAGCCCATTTCTTTCCCCCTTGGTCGCAGTTTTGTGATCACGGGCTGGGAGCGGGGCCTGCCCGGTATGCATGTCGGCGGCAAGCGCAGCCTGATCATCGAGCCGGATCTGGCCTATGGCGCGGCGGGGCGTCCGCCGGTCATCCCGGCCAACTCGACGCTCTTTTTCGACATCGAAGTTTTGGACATTCCCATCGTCCAGACGGAAATCCAGAGTGAAGGCACCGGTGCGGTGGCCGAAGTCGGCGACCAGATCAGTGTGCACTACACGGGCTGGGTGTGGCAGAACGGTGAGCGCGGCGAAGAGTTCGATTCTTCCCACAACCGGGGCGTGCCCTACAAGTTCACCCTCGGCGCCGGCATGGTGATTCCGGGTTGGGATGCCGGGCTGGAAGGCATGAAGGTTGGCACGAAGGCGCGCCTGATCATCCCGCCGGTCATGGGTTATGGCAAGCGGGGCAGCCCGCCCAAGATTCCGGCCGATGCCACGTTGTGCTTTGACGTGGAACTGGTCGAAATTGCCGGCAAGTGATTTGGCTGGCAAATAGATGATTTGGTTGGCAAATAGTTTATTTGCCGGAAGTTTCCCGGGTTCGGGCTTGCGTCCACCCCGGGATTCTGCTAAAATTCTTTCGATTTCTCAGCAGACGCCTCGGGACTATATGATCTGGGGCGTCTGCCTTTAATAAAGCCTTTCATATCCGAAGGGCCAGCTCATTACCACCTACTCACTCCCATTTCCTGCAGGAGGAAAATGTGATTTATCTGATCCCCGCCGCCGGTGTACTGGCGCTCGTATTTGCTCTGTGGAAGGCCCAATGGGTCAAAGCACAGGACGCCGGTGACGAGAAGATGCAGACCATCGCCGGTCACATCCAGGAAGGTGCCATGGCCTTTCTGAGCCGCGAATATCGCGTGCTCGCCATTTTTGTGGTCGTCGTGGCCGTTTTGCTGGGTGTCAGCAATGCTTCGATGGACAACAGCCATGCCCTCATCGCCCTGAGCTTCGTGCTCGGCGCGGTGGCGTCCGGTTTGGCCGGATTCTTCGGTATGCGGATTGCGACTTTGGCTAACGTGCGCACCACCAGTGCCGCCCGTACCAGCCTCAACAAAGCCCTCGGCGTGGCCTTCAGTGGCGGCGCGGTCATGGGTATGGTCGTTGTCGGCCTGGGTGTGCTGGGTCTCAGTGGCCTCTACATCATCTACACGAAGATGTACGGTGATGCTTGGGAAACAGCTCGCCTGCTGCAGGTGATCTCGGGCTTCTCGCTCGGCGCCAGCTCCATCGCCCTGTTCGCCCGCGTCGGTGGCGGTATCTTCACCAAAGCGGCCGATGTGGGTGCCGATCTGGTGGGTAAGGTCGAAGCTGGAATTCCCGAGGATGACCCGCGCAACCCCGCCGTGATCGCCGACAACGTTGGTGACAACGTGGGTGACGTGGCCGGGATGGGTG
>CAZLUL010000023.1:0-29315 GCA_964562635.1 uncultured Fibrobacteraceae bacterium
TTTTCGACGTCCATCCATGCAGCCGCTGGTACTACGGCGCAAACCATCAGCAACAGGAACAGGGCCGAACCGACACCACGTGCCATCCGCCTGGATCCTTTTGCCATATTCTCGATGGTCATCAACATTGCCATCCTTTCCAAACCGGATTTTCGCCCCGAGGGAGAAGAACCCGATACGGTATGCCCATTCTAGAAGTAATAACCGATGCCGAAACGGAACAGCCGGTGCGGACCGAAGGTTCGCGGATCGGTGATGGGGATGAATTCATCTTCCCCGTCGCCATCAGCATCCTGGAGCAGCGCTGCTCCGTATTTTCCTGTTTCGGTCAGGTGCGAAAGGCCACCATAGCTTGCACCATTGATCATGCCCGGGTTGATACCCTGGCCACCTGGCGCCACCACGACATCCTGGTTCAGGAGGTTGAACCCCTGCAACTGGAGCGAGAGACGCTTGCCATAGAAATTGATGTTCCGTTCCAACTGGATATCCAGCGAATAGGTCGCCGGCAGGCGCTCGCTGTTTTCCAACATGGGATCCTGACGCTTGGCGAAACGATCGACCGGCGTCCAGGGGAAACCACTGCCGAACGAGAACGAGAACGAAGAGGACCAGACGCCCGGTTTGGCCAGCAGCAGCAACAGGTTCAGCGTATGGCGCTGATCCCAGTTCAGAGGCAGCTCCTGGTTGGGCAGGAATTCGAGCCCTTCGGGGTTCGAACCAAAGTTGGAGTCCGAAGCCACACCGTCGGCGAAGGCATAGGTGTAACTGAAATCGAACTGGTAGTTGTCACTGAAGCGCTTGTTCAGCGAGAACTCGACCCCACGGGCCGATGCGTAAGCCTGGTTGATATAACGGGCCAGGGTCTGCCCCGTGGCGTCGTCGGTTACCTGGCTGGACGCGATCAGATCGTAGATGTCCTTGCTGTAGAGCGAGAACTGGCCGGCAATGAAGTCGGTGAACTGATGCTTAATACCCGCGGAATACTGAACCGTTGTTTCGGGGTCGAGGTTCGGGTTGCCCAAAATGCCGTTATTACCCACCGGGTCCTGGCTGGCAAACAGGAACTCGCGGCTGGGGAACTGCACGAAACGACCGTAATGGAAGTGGAAACCGTCACGCTCGGTAATCGGGAAGGCAAAACCCAGACGCGGCTGCATGGCCGTCTTGTATTTCACCACATTGCCGTCGACGTCTTCGTTATTGAGTTCGATGGCCGCCGCGGTACCCGGCGAGAACATGTCGTAACGCAAACCGTAGTTCATCACCATGCCCTCGTACTCCCAGCGATCCTGGAGATACAAATAGGCTTCCGGGTTGTAGGTATGGAAGATGTTTCGGTTGCCGCCCTGGCTCCAATTGCCCGTGAAACGGCTCTGGCGCATAACCGCCGGATCGGCCAGAGCGAAGCGTTCCAGATCGTTGTAGCGCACACCCAGGCCCAGTTCAGCCAGATGGCCTTCCCAGCGGTTGCTGACCAATTCCAAACCGAGGCTGTAAGTACGGGAGTACTCTTCGGTATAGGTGTCCAGATCACTGCCGGTCACAAAATACGGGTTCAGCGGGTCCGAATAATAATCGGTCTGACCGAGATAGATGCGGGTCTGACCGGAGAACAAGCCAGGTGAGCCGATCGGGCCGTGGTTGTACTCGTAGGGATCCTTGCCATCGACATCGCTGCGGCGATCAAAGGCCACCAGGCCCAGGCGCACAGTGTAGAAAGTCGACTCCGTCAGGTTGTGACGCCAGACGATCTTGCCAACCTGTCCGATGTTTGTCCTTGAGACGTAGTTGTTGGCCGAGTTGAAGGCCGCGTAGGAGCTGTCCTCCTCCACGGTCGAAAACGCGCCGTAGGGATAGCGGAAGCCATCGAAGGACGCGTGGGCCACCACGGTTTCGATAGTATTGCTGTTGGCATCCCTCACTTCCAGGATTGGCGTGGCCACGCGGCGGGCACTGGCATTGCGGCTGTCCAGCACCATCACGGTGCGGGCGTCGCTCAGCATGTTTTCGTACCACTGGCCATAATAGACCGGAATGTTGCGACCGGTCGCCACCCAGGCCCCCAGGGCACTGGCGTAGATAACCTGCGGCATGTAAATGATGCGGCGGGCATAACCTTCGGTGCTCCAGTTGGGCGCGTAGAACTGATTGGCGGACATCGAATAGGAATACTCGGCGGTGACTTTTTTGTCTTCGCTGACAGTATAGCCCACCTTGATCGAGCCCTTGGCGTTGTTGGACTGGCGGCCGCGGAATTTGAACAGCGTCGTATTGCCGATGCCCACTTTGTATTCCGGACGATGAGCCACCGAGGTGTTTTCCGAATCGGTGAAGGACAAATCGCCGGCGATGTAGTAAGTCAGACCCTTGACGGGACTCGGACCACCAAAACCGTACTCAAAACGGTCATAGTTGGTGAAGGTCTTGTCCTGACGTCCAAAATCATCAGTCAGGAAACGCACACCACCACCGAATTTCTCGCCACCCTCTTTGGTCGTGATATTCACCACACCGGACAGGGCGTTGCCATACTTGGCGTCCAGGCCACCGGTCACCATACTCATCTGGTCAACGGCCAGGGACGAAACTTCCAATGATCCCGTACCCAGCGGGTTGCCCACATCCACGCCGTCGATCTGCATCGCGACTTCACCGGAACGACCACCACGAACGAACAGCTCGCCCGCCCGCATCACCACACCGGCCTTCTTGGACAGGGCGTCCTCAACCGAATCGATGGCGTATTTTTCGAAGGTTTCGCCGCTGACAATTTGCTCCTGCACCGCGCTCTTGACCTCGACCATGTACTCGGCACCCTCAACGTCGAAAGCCTGCAGCTGTTCGACAATGACGGTCTCGAGATCGAAAGTCAGGTTCTTGATTTCGCCTGAGCTCACTGTGACCGTCTCCTCCATGGGCGCATAACCGAGATACAACACCTTGACGGTGTAGGTACCTGGCTGCATGCCGTTGAAGTAGAAGACACCGCCACCAAGGGACATGGTCCCCCGTGTGGTGCCTGACAGCAACACATTGGCGTAATCCAGCATCTCGCCGGATTCTTTGTCCTTGACGGTACCCTTGATGGTGGCCGGCGCTCCCTGAGCCCAAGACTCAGCGGGCGCAATGCTTGTGACCAAGAGGGCCACCAAGAAGAGAAGTAGTACGCGTGGCATCATCCACTGAATCCGGTGGCGCCGGAGCATACTGGCGCTCCTTTCCGAAAGGACAAATCCGACTGACGCGGGTTTTCCCGAAACTCGTCGGTCGGCAGAACCTGGGAACTGGCTAAAACTAATAATCACTGAACCTAGCCGGGCAGTGTGGGGTGACTGCTGAAAAGGGCGTTTCCGCCGGTACTGGGAGGCACATTGGGTGCCGCAAATTCCCTGATTCCCTCGTGGGATCCACCTCTGGATCCTCCGAAAATCCGGGGATTGGCAGCCCATGCCGCAACTGGTGTTTGAATATAGAGATTGGCTTATTACGTGTCAATAAAATGTGAGGGCTCTTCGGCTTCTGCTTCAGGGCACCGCAACCAATGGTTCTTTGAAACCATTTTCAGGGATGGCAACTCCTTGGCGCAAATAGGCTTCTGAAGGCGGCAATTCCCAAAGTACGGACACCCGGCACTGGGTATGGGTTCGGTCGTCCGGGGCAAGAAAGTCTCTTGCACCCAAAGATCCGGATCCTCCCGTAGGGTCCGCGGCAAAGCCCGCACCAACTCCCTGGTGTAGGGATGGCGTGGGGCAAACGGGCTGACGGCCGGCAATGACTCCACCACCAAACCGGCAAACATCACGTGAACCTGGCGGCAAAGCCCCTGCAGGACCTCCAGATCGTGTGAGATGACCAGCAAGGCCAGGCCCCGCTGGCGCATGATGTGTTCCAGCAGAGACAAAACCAAGTCGCGGGCCTCGGCGTCCAGGGCGCTGGTGGGTTCGTCGGCGATCAGCACGTCGGGCGATGTGGCCAGGCAACGGGCCAGAGCCACTCTTTGGCGTTGTCCGCCGGACAACTGGTGCGGGTAGCGGTGTTCCAGGGCCGGATCCAGTCCGACTTCGGCCAACAATTGGCCAGGTGCGGCCCCCACTGCTCCGCCCGCCTCACGCAGCGCCGCCCCCACCCTCTGGCGAGGGTCCAGCGATCCGCCCGGGTCCTGAAAGAGCATTTGCACCCGCCGACGCTGGGCCCGTGCCGCGGCACCGCTCAACCCCAGGCCATCACTCCCGTCCAGAAGCAGGGTCCCTCCCTGAAACGTCACCTGCCGGGACAGCGCCCGACCCAGCGTGGTTTTGCCACAACCGGATTCGCCCAGCAGACCAACCGCCTGACCGGGCCGAAGTTCCAGATCAACACCTGACACCGCCAAACGGTTGGCGCCGGAATAGGAAACCGAAATATTCTTCGCCTGCAGTATCGGAGCCGCGTCCTGCGGCGCCGTCGCCAGAGGCTTTACGGGAGCCGGCATTTCCAGGTCCGCCACCGGCACCACTCTCTCGAGGTGGCCGTCGGCCATGAAGGCCACCCGCTCAGCCAGCAACGGGGCCAGATTCAAATCGTGGGTGATGAACATCAAGGCCATGTCCCGTTCCTGGCACAGACGTCTGATCAGGGCCAGAATATCCTTCTGCACCGAGACATCCAGGGCGGTAGTCGGTTCGTCGGCGATCAACAACTGTGGATCACAGGCCAGGGTGGCCGCCAACAGGACGCGCTGCCTCATGCCGCCGCTGAGTTGGTGGGGAAATTGCCGGGCGGCCCGTTCCGGCTGCGGCACCCTTGTCTCGGCCAGCAGTCCAACCGCCGCCGTGGCGGCCTGCCCAGAGGTCAGGCCCCGGTGCAGCTGCAGGGTTTCGGCGATCTGTTTGCCCACCCGGACCACGGGATTGAGACTGGCCTGGGGCTCCTGCAGGATCAAGCCCATGCCACTGCCCCGGGCGGCGCGCCAGTCGCGGCCATCCGGATCGGTCAATGTCTGGCCCTGCCAGGAAATTTCGCCCTGCCAGGTGAGTCCCGAAGGCAACAGACCCAACAGAGCCCGGGCGGTGAGGCTTTTGCCACAGCCGGACGGGCCCACCAGAGCGAGGGTCTCTCCCGGCGCCAGATCCAGATCCACGCCGCACACCAGTGAGCGGGGCTGCCTGCTGAGAAGGTCATAGTGGTCGATGCGCAGTCCGCGCACTTGCAACAGGCCGTCGGTGCGGGTCGGCTCAGCCATCGCTCCGACCTCCCTGCCGCCTGGGGTCCAGCCACTCCCGCAGGCTTTCGCCCAGCAGGTTGTAGCCAATCACGGTCAAGGCCAGCGCAACGCCCGGCAAGGTCGCCAGCCACCAGCCGTCGACCAGGTTGGCCCGTCCCATCTGGATCATGCCACCCCAACTGACCATGGGCTCCTGGACTCCCAAACCGAGATAGCTGAGAAAAGACTCGCTGAGGATGGCACCGCCAACCCGCAGGCTGGTCGCCACGATGATGGTGGGCCACAGGCCAGGCAGAATGTGGCGCCAGGCCACCTGCCAGGGCGTCAGCCCCAGGCCGCGCGCCGCCGTCACAAATTCGCGTTCGCGCAGGGAAAGAGTTTCGGCCCGCACCAAACGGGCCACACCCATCCAACCGGTGACCCCCAGGACCACCATGATCAAAACCAACGAGGGAGAGGTCAGTGAGACCAGCAGCAGCACCAGAAAAATGCGCGGGAAGGCCATGAACAGATCGGTCAGCGACATGAGCAGGCGATCCAGCCAGCGAGGGCCCAGGCCGGCCGCCATGCCAATCGCCGTGCCACAGACCATGGCCGCCAACACACTGACCCAACCGACCAGCAACGAAGTGCGGGCGCCGTGAACCAGGCGCACCAGAACGTCGCGGCCCAACAGGTCTGTGCCCAAAAGGTGCGCTGATGATGGTTCCAGCAGGCGCTCGCTCAACTCGCCCATGGCCGCCGGGTCACCCGGGGCCAGCACCGGGGCCAGCAAGCCGATCACCGCCGAACCTATGGTGAGGATCAGCCCGAGACACAGGCTACCGCGCCGCCACCAGGGCCGGGGCCCGGACAGGGCCGGGCTGTATTCAGGAGGCGTCAACGGCGCCCCCTTCGTTTTCTGCCATATCCGGCAAGCGCACCCGGGGATCAGCCCAGCGGTACAGCAAATCAGCCAGCGTCGAACCGGCCACCACCGCCAGTCCGGTCAGCAGGGTGGTGGCCATGATGACAGGATAGTCCCGCGCCCAGATCGCTTCGATGGTGACCCGCCCCATGCCCGGCCAACCAAAGACGACTTCGACCACCAAGGCCCCGCCCAACAAATTCGGCAGCCACATGCCCATCAGGGTGATCAGGGGCAACAGGGCATTGCGCAGACCATGCCCGAACAGCACGCGCCGTTCGCTCAAGCCACGAGCCCGGGCGGCCAGGATATAGTCCTGGGCCAGCACGTCATCCAACCCGGCGCGCAGGTAACGGGCCGGCCCCATGAACGCGCCCAGGGCCAGGGTCACCGCCGGCAATACCAGATGGTGCAGGTGGTCCGCCAACCGCTCACCCACCGAGTAGAAAGCCGCGTCCGAACTCTCCCAGCCGCCGGCCGGAAACCAGCCCAGTTGGCGGCTGAACAGCAAGATGAACATCAGCCCCAGCCAGAAGAAAGGCAGAGAGTAAAAAGTCAGGCCGACGCCTTGCACAGCGTGATCGAGGGGCTGGCCGCGGCGGGTCGCCATAACCACGGCCGAAGCGATCACCAGCAGCAACTGCAGGCCGTAGGCGCTGAGGGTCAACAGCAGAGTCGGTCCCATGGCCTCGCCGATGATTTCAGTCACTGGTCGTTGCTGGCGCAAACTGGTGCCCAGGTCACCCTGCACGATGGCCCCCAGCCACCGGAAGTACTGCTCGGTCAGGCTGCCGTCGAGGCCGAGACGCTCACGGATCAGCTCGCGATCCGCCGCCCCCAACTCCTCTTCCACCACCTGGTCCAACGGATCACCCGGCGCCAGGCGGACCACAAAGAACACCGCCGAGACCAGGATGAAAATCAGCAACAGGGATTGGGCCAGACGGCGGGTGAGCCAGGGCAGCATGGGTGTCCTTTGTGATGATGATTTCGAGATCGGACCGTGATCATAGGGAGGGTTGTCCCACGCGGTCAAGCACGACCCTCGGACCGGATATTTTCGTGCGTTCTGCAACGCGGTCATGGCTTCCTGCAAAGGGCGCCCTCTTGCTCCGGCTTTCTCCCGGATTCGGGACCGACCTCGCACCACCCGGTTGCTCCTCATGGTTCCTCGTCGTTCCCCGTGGTTCCTCACCGCTTCCTACTCTGCGGGGATTCCTCACCCGGTACGGTTCTTCCAAGCGCAGATGGCAACTTGTCGGCGCCCACGCGCCTTCATCTGATTCGAAGGGACCGCAATGACCACCAGGACCTCTATGGATAAAACGTTGCCGGCGGGGCTGATCCTGCTGACCACAGTGCTGCTCGCGACAGCCGGCTGCGATATCAACTCGCCCGAGATGCCGTCCTTCGACACGAAGTTCGTCGTACCCCTGGGCACCGAACGGTTCGAAATCATGGACGCTGTCGACGATGAAGATTTTCTGCTGGTCGCCGAAGACGGCAGCCTCGGGTTTCACCTCGACGGTGCCCCCGACACCTTGGCGCTGGACTTTGACCTGACCGTGGACATCACCGGCCAGTCCATCGACCAGGGTCTGGGGAATTTTGACCTGCCGCCGCCCGCACCCCTGGCCTACGACTTTCATTTGGGTGACATCTGGGCCCCGGCTGCTGGCCTGACGGGTTCCAATACCATCGTGCCCGCCTTTCCCATCGACGTGGCCAGCAGCGGGCAGGACCTGCCCGACATGACCAGCGCCACCCTCAGCGAAGGCATCCTGACCGTTACGGTGACCAACAACCTGGCGGTGCCAGTGGGCGCCAACAGCGGCGCTGATCAGATCATTTTGCGGCTGGAAAACCCGGCCGATTCGTCTCTCGTGGTGCGGGTCTATTTGCCGGTGATTCCGGCTGGTGAGACGCGCACCGAGGTGGCCAATCTGGCGGGCGTTGTGCTGCCGGACCAGGTCGCCACCCGCCTGCGCGGCGGATCGCCCGGTTCGTCGGGTCAATTTGTCGTCATCAACGGCACCGACGCTATCGCCGTGGAAGCCGCCTTTACCGGGCTCGTTGTTTCATCGGCCACCGCGGTGGTCGGCAACCAGACCTTCAACTCGAGTTTCGACTCGGCCCTGCCGGCCGACTATGAGATCACCCGCGCCGTCATCCAGTCCGGCAGCATGGACATCGACCTGACCAACGGCATGCCGATTCCCTGCACGGCCTATCTGTCCTGGGAACAGGTGCGCAACATCGACGGCCTGCCCCTGGTGCGGACGTTCGACCTGCCGGCCGGTGGCTCGGCCAGTTCCCAGCTGGATTTTGCAGGCTACACCGTGCAGTCCAACGGGCTGCCGCTGACCAGTCTTCCGGCTACGATCAACATCGTGACGCCGGGCAGTTCCGGTGTGCCGGTCACCCTGTCGGCCGGCGACGGCCTGACCGCTTCGCTCAGCTCCGGCGTCATCGCCTTCAGCAGCGTGACCGGAGTCGTCCCGGCCTACGAGGTGCCCCTGGATCCCATCACCGAAAGCATCGACCTGCCGGACGAAATGAGCGGCCTGGAATTGACCGCCGCCAATCTCACCCTGACGTTGACCAATTCTTCAGGCATCCCGGCCGACGTGGACCTGACGCTGACCGGCACCGCCGCCAGCGGCACCACCCGTTCAATCGTGGTCAATGAGCAGTTGCTGCCGGCCATCGGTCGCGCGGCCGCCACGACGACCATCGTCCTGGATCAGGCCAACAGCGGCATTTTGGATTTCCTGAACAACCTGCCCGAGTCGATCACGCTGGATGGCAACGTGATTGCCGGCGGCAGTGGCGAAGTCGGCACCGTGCATGCCGATGATTTTGCGGTCATCGGCTGGGACATCAGTGCCCCAGTCGAAGTGGTGATCACCGGCGCGACGCTGGACAGCGACCCCGAAGCGGTCGACATCGACACCGACCTGGCCGAGCGCATCGCCACCCACGCCCGTGGCGCTGTCTTGCACGCCGAGATTCTGAATCATCTGCCCATGGGTGTGCAACTGCGCATTGTCGCGGCCCAGGACACCAACCAGCTCGATACCAACCCCCTGCTGATTGTCGGCCCGGTCAGCATCGCGGCCGCCCTGACCGATCCGCTCACCCACGCGGTGAGCGAGGCGGTCACCAGCACACCGACGATCAGCCTGACCGAAGCCGAAGCGCGGGTATTGGGATTGCCCGGCTTGTTTACTCGCGTCGAAGCCATCCTGCCCTCGACCAACGGACAGCCCGTGCGGGTCATGTCCACCGACTTCCTGGAGTTCCGGGGCGTCGTCGAGTTGGAGGTGCTGATCGATGATGAATTTTAGGCGCAACCTGGCCATTCTGGCGGCCGCCGTGGCCACAGCGAAGGATAGCGTGATGAATACGAGGAAGAACACCGCCCAGGCCAGTGACCGATCCGGGCCAACCTGGGACTCGCGCCGCCTGACCCTGGTGGCAGTAGCAACTGGCTTGAGCCTCCTGCTTCTTGTCTTGGCCGGACCGACCAGGGCCCAGGGCGTGGTGCGGGCCTGGGGTATGGGTGGTGCCAGCACGGCCGCCAGCCGCGGCCTCGAAGCGGTGGTCTACAATCCGGCCAACCTGGCCTTCAGTGACGGCATGACTGTTGGCCTGGCCGCCGGCGCCGCCGACATCCACAACAACGCCTTCAGTCTTGATCGCTACAACGAAATCACTGGCCAGTACCTCGACAGTGCCGACAAGGCCCAACTGCTGAGTGACATCCCCGAAGGCGGCTTCAAGCTGGACGCGGATGTCAGCGCCTCGGCACTGGGTTTCCAGACCGGCAACTTCGCCTTGAGCTTCTCGGGTCTCGGCTCGGGGCAAGGCAACCTGGACAAGGACTACTTCGACCTGGTTCTCAATGGCAACCAACTCGGAGAAACCGTCGACTTCAGCAACACCTGGGGCGAGGGCTCCGCGGTGGGTTCGGCGGCCCTCTCCTGCGGCATGGTCGTCTTCAATGGCGCCGATTCCCAGGTCAGCGTGGGCCTGAACGCGCGTTACCTGCAGGGCATTTACGAAATGCACGTGACCGATGCCTACGGCACACTGAGCACCAGCATGACCGAGTTGTCGGGTGAAGCCTATGTGGCAACCGAGTCGTCCAGCGGCGGTCAGGGCTATGGCCTGGATCTGGGCATCGCCCTGCAGACCATTGGCGGCTGGCACTTCGGCCTGGCGGTGGACAACGTCGTGGGCACCATCAACTGGGACCAGAATGTGGAACGCCAGGAGATGCGCGTCACCGCGGCAGACGTCAACCTGTTGAACGGTGACCTGGACGCCGCGGTCGCCGACGCGGACACGACCTTCAAAACCGACGGCTACTCCACTACCCTGCCCCAACGGGCCCGCCTGGGCGCCGCCAAACAATTCGGTTCGTTCATGCTCGCTGCCGACTATGTCCAGGGACTCGAAAACCGCGGTATCAATTCCACCCACCCCCTGGTCAACGCCGGCATGGAATGGCAACTCACTTCCTATTTCCAGCCCCGACTGGGCATCTCCACGGGCGGCGAACGCGGTAACAGCGCCACCGTCGGCGTCGGCATCAAAGCCGGCCCCTGGCGCCTCGATGCCGCCGCAATCTCCCGCAACGGAATGTCTGTCGGCGGCTCCAAAGGCGTCGGTGTAGCCCTGGGCTCCATGCTCCAGTTCTAGCCTGCATATCGGCCTGAAAATCCCCCCAGTTGCTCAACGGTTGTTGAGTGGCTGGGGTTTCTCTTTCATTGCCGTGAGTAAAGGTGGGGTTGGCGAGGGCGGCTTACCGTGACCTCCTGTCACGGCAAGCCTCGGCATTCCGGTCCCTGCGCCATCCGTGGCGCAGGAACCTGCATGACGCCTCGCCAGCCCCATCTCTACTCACGGCAATGAAAGAGAAAGGCACCCGCCGCCCTCAATAACCGCAGTCAGTCTTGGGGGTAATTCAGGTCGAGATTCAGGGTAGTGCTGAAGCATGTAGCCAAGGTCTTGGCGTGGGCGTCCAATATTGCGGGAGTCTGGGGTTCGCTGAGCAATTGGGTCAAATCGGTTGTGACAGAGGCGAGGGCTTGGGCGTCGGCGGCGGTGGCGGCCTGGCCACCCAGGAGGGCGGGCAGGCCCAGGTGGCGGGGGCCGGCGAGGATGGAGCCGTGCTGGAGGAAGACGCCACCGGTGCGGCGTTGGGCGCTGCCGATGATTTTGCGGCCGCCGACGGTCAGTTCGTGTTTGCCGGCGCTGCGGAAGCAGACCAGGCCCCGGGCATTTTCGCGGCTTTCGCCATCGCTGATGTCGGCATCGAGACCGAGCTTGAGCAGGAAGGCCAGCAGGGCTTCGTTGATTTTCATGTAGGTGCTGTGGAGGGTCCCGCCAAACAAGGGAGACGGCGACGAGCCGATGACGGCGTAGGTCAATTCATCCGCGTGCAGGATGGCGCGGCCGCCGGTGGGGCGCCGCACCAGATCGTAGCCCTCGGCACTGATGGCGTCCTGGGCGAAGTCCTCGAACTTCTGATTGTAGCCGATCGTCACAGCGGCGGGTTCCCAGCGGTAGACGCGCAGGATGGGATCATCACCCGCTTGGTGGGCCGCCATCAGCTCGGCATCCCGGGCCATGTTCCACTGACCCGTTTGCCCACCGTCAAGATAGACCTGCAGCTTGGCCAACTCCCCTACCTCAGCAATTGCAGGGGCCGAGCCAGCGCAGATCCGGCTGGCGGGCGGCCGCCGCTTCGTCCATGCGGCCGACCGGGGTGCTGACCGGTGCGTCGTGCAGCAGCTGCGGATTTTCCCGGGCCTCGCGATGAATGGTGCGCATCACGTCCACGAAATGGTCCAGGCTTTCGCGCGACTCGGTTTCGGTGGGCTCGACCATGAAGGCTTCCTCGACAATGAGCGGGAAGTAGATGGTCGGCGCGTGGATCCCGTAGTCGAGCATGCGCTTGGCAATGTCCAGGGTGCGCACGCCGAAGTCGTTCTTCCAGGGCGCGCCGCTGGCGACAAACTCGTGCATGCAGCCTTCGGCATTGGGCACCGCCAGAATATCGCTCAGGTGGTGGTGCAGGTACTTGGCGTTCAACACCGCGCACTCGGTGGCGCGGGTCAGGCCATTGCCGCCGTTGCGCAGGATGTAGGACAGGGCCCGCAGGCTGACTCCCACGTTGCCGAAATAGGCGTGGATGCTGTCGCTGCCCACGGCCGGAATCTTCTCCAGGTCGTAACTGCCGTCCTCATTGGCCACGATCCAGGGACCGGGCAAGAACGGAATCAGGTCTTCGGTCACACAGATCGGGCCCGCACCCGGACCGCCACCACCATGGGGCGTACTGAAGGTCTTGTGCAGGTTCATGTGCACCACATCAAAGCCCATGTCCCCCGGCCGCGCCTTGCCCATGATGGCGTTCAGGTTCGCGCCGTCCATGTACAGTTTGCCGCCGGCTTCGTGAATGATGTCCGAAATTTCCCGGATGTCGTTCTCGAACAAACCGAGGGTATTGGGATTGGTGATCATGATGCCCGCGGTCTGGGGGCCAACAGCCTCTTTCAGGGCGACCAAATCGATCCGGCCATCTGGGCGCGACTTGATCGTGCGCGGAGTCATGCCGGCAATGACCACCGAGGCGGGGTTGGTGCCGTGGGCCGAATCGGGAATCAGGATTTCCACGCGGTCGTGATCTTCGCGCGAAACGTGGTAGGCCCGGATCACCAGCATGCCCAGGTACTCGCCATGAGCGCCGGCGGCCGGGATCAGACTGCAGCCCGGGAAACCCGTGACTTCACACAGGGATTTCTCGAGCAGTTTGAGCGCGCCCAAAAGGCCCTGGATGTCTTCGGGCCCCTGCTCGGGATGCAGGTCGGCAATGCCGGGCTGAGCCACGACCTGCTCGTTCACCCGCGGGTTGTACTTCATGGTGCAGCTGCCGAGGGGATACATGCCCCGCTCGATGTGATGATTGAGAGTCGACAGCTTGGTGAAGTGGCGCATGATCTCGGGCTCGCTGAGGGCCGGAAAATCGGCCAACTCGGCGCGGCGCACTTCGGCCGGCAAAGCCGCATCAACTGGTGCCCCATCCCACTTGGGGAAGGTCAAACCGCGGCGGCCTGGACCACCCTGATCAAAAATCGATTCAGGCAGGTCGGCGTTCCAGCGGCGCGGGCTCAGGTTTTCATTGCTCTGATTGCTCACGAGGCCACCGCCTTTCCGGTCAGGAATTCGTTCAGCAGCGCACCGAACATGTCGATTTCGGCGGCCGTGCGTTTTTCGGTCACGGTGACCAGCAAGTCACCCTCGCCACAACCGGCAAAGCCGTCCAGCAGCAAGCCGGCCAGGACGCCTCGCTGCCGGGCAAAGGCCTTGAACTCGGCGGCCGGTTTGTCCAGCCGGATCACGAATTCGTTGAACACCGGACCGGCAAAAGGCAGGCTCACGCCCGGCACCGCCGACACCCGCTCACGCAGGGCCGCACAACGCACCAGATTCGCTTCGCCCAGCTCGGCCAGGCCGCCGGCGCCCAGCATGCCCATGTAGACGGTGGCGCGCAGGGCATTGAGTCCCTGATTGGAGCAAATATTGCTCGTGGCCTTCTCGCGCCGGATGTGTTGCTCGCGGGTTTGCAGAGTGAGCACGTAACCGTTGTTGCCGCGATTGTCTTTCGTGCGCCCGACAATACGACCGGGGATGCGTCGTTTGTGCGCGTCGGCGCAGGCCAGGAAACCCAGCAAGGGGCCACCCCAGCCCTGGTTGATCCCGAAGGGTTGGGCTTCGCCCACGGCCAGGGCCGCACCGTATTCGGAAGGCGCCTTGAGCACCGACAACGACACCGGGTTGACTGCCGCAACCACACCCACGCCAGCTTCAGTCGCAATGCGGGCGAGCTCTTCCACCGGCTCAACCAGCCCCAGATAATTGGGGTTGGGAATCACGAAAGCGGCCACGTCCTTGGTCAGGACTTCCGCCAGAGCCACCAGATCAGTGGTGCCCTCAGCCCCCACGGGCGCATCCAGAATTGTCATGCCTTCACCGGCCATGGCCGTGGTCACGACCCGGCGCCAGCGCGGATTCAAAGTCTCCGGCAGCACGATCGTCTTTTTGCGTTTGGCGGCCAACATCACCGACAGCGCTTCGGTCAGCGCCGTGGAGCCGTCATACATGCTCGCGTTGGCCACATCCAGGCCCGTCAGGCGGCAGATGAAGCTTTGCCATTCGTAAATGGCCTGCAGGGTGCCCTGGGAAACTTCCGGCTGGTAGGGCGTGTAGGCCGTCAGAAATTCGCTGCGCGAAACGATGGCGTCGCAGGCGGCGGGAATGATGGCGTCGTACACACCCCCACCCAGAAAGCTGATCAATTCGCCGGTGCCGTGATTACGGGCCGCGGCCTGCCCGAAATAACGCCGGACTTCTTCTTCGGTCAGCCCATCGGGCAGATCCAGGGGACGTTTCAAACGGACATTGTCGGGCAGGTGGGCGAAGAGCTCGTCGATATTGCTCTTGCCCATCACCTCGAGCATGGCCTGCACATCGGCAGGCGAATGCGGCACGTACGGCATGGAAAAATCAGCCTCCGGTCAGGTCGCCGTAAGCACCGGCGTCCAGCAATTTGTCCAGTTCTTCAATTTCGCTCAGCTTGACCTTGAACAACCAGCCGTCATCCAGGGGCTCGCTGTTGACCAACTCGGGGCTGTCGACAACCGTCTCGTTGATCTCGACCACTTCTCCGCTGATGGGCAAAAATAAATCGGCGACGGCCTTGACCGACTCGATCGTGCCCACGGTATCACCCTGGCTGAATTCGGAGCCGACCTCGGGCAGTTCGACAAAAACCACATCGCCCAATTCGTTGGCCGCAAAATCGGTCACGCCCACCGTGCCGATGTCGCCTTCCATCTGGACCCACTCGTGTTCCTGGGTGTATTTGCGATCGTCAGGTACCATTTTCGAAGCCTCCTGCTGAGTTGGCCACCGGTTAAGGCAGCGTCCGTTCGGCGCGCGGATCACCTTTGGTCCGGGCCGACAAAAATGGAAAAGCTACGCTCTTGCAATCAATGGCGCGGCCGCGGACGTCCACGACCAGTTCGCCTGCCGGCACATCGCTCTGCACCAGGGCCAGAGCCAGGGCCTTCTTCAAGGTCGGGCTGAACGTGCCACTGGTGACCACGCCCACATCCTGATCGGCGTGCAGCACCCGCGCGCCCTGACGGGCAATGCCCCGTCCGGTGATTTCCAGGCATATCAATTTGCGCGGTACGCCGGCGGCTTTCTGGGCAGCCAGAACATCCTTGCCGACAAACGCTGCTTTTTTCAACCGCATGGCCCAACCGATGCCCGCCTCCAGGGGCGTGATATCCTCGGCCAGTTCATGGCCGTAA
Organism: uncultured Fibrobacteraceae bacterium; assembly: GCA_964562635.1. Taxonomy (GTDB): domain Bacteria; phylum Krumholzibacteriota; class Krumholzibacteriia; order LZORAL124-64-63; family LZORAL124-64-63; genus JAGRNP01. The sequence continues at coordinate 15,500 of CAZLUL010000023.1, forward strand.
AGACAGTAGCACACTTCAAAGCGCAGCGTGTCGCGCGCGGCCAGACCGATGGGCGCCACGCCCAGGTCGGCGCCTTTGGCCACCAGTTCTTCCCAGGCCGCCAGGGCGTCGGCGTTGGGCAGATACAATTCGTAGCCGTGTTCGCCGGTGTAACCGGTGCGAGAAACGATCCACTGACCACCCGGTCCAGCGACGGTGAAACACGTGTAGAAATCCAGGCCAGCGATTTTATCGGCCAGGCCATCAAGCACGCCAAGGCGGCCCAGCAACTCCCGGCTGTCCGGACCCTGCACCGCAATCAGGCTCGTGGCAAAACTGGCGTCGTCCAGGGTCACGCCACTGGTCGGACAATGGTCCTCCAGCCAGGCTGCGATCTTGGCGTGATTGGCCGCGTTGCAAACCACCAGCCAGCGCTCGTCGGCCAAGTGGTAGATGAGCATGTCATCGAGCACCCCGCCGTCTTCCTTGCACATGGCCGTGTAGGTGATCTTGCCCAGAGCCGCGCCGCTGATGCGATTGGTGATCAGGGTGTCCAGCCAAGCTTCGGCGCCGGGTCCGGTGACGTAAATTTCGCCCATGTGGGTGATATCGAACAGGCCCACTTTTTCACGCACGGCGGCGTGTTCGGCCAAGACCCCTTCGTACTGCACAGGCATGGCGTAGCCGGCGTATTCGACCATCTTGCCGCCGTTGGCTTCGTGCCAGGCTGTCAGGGGGGTGGTTTTCATATCTGAAAGATCACTCAAGGGTGAGGCTCCTGAATCCGGGAATTGAGGTCAGGGAATGGGTCCAATGCCCTGTCTTGGGTTCGGCCTTAATCTAACCGCAGGTCGCCTCTTCGCCAAGTCCGATTTGGCCCGGCAGAGCCGAATCTCCCTAGCTGGCGCTGGAACCGAACAATTCCCGCAGCATGACCCCGGTGTAGGACTCCGGCACCGCCATGATATCTTCCAAACTGCCCCGCGCCACCAGCTCACCGCCGCCATGGCCGCCTTCGGGCCCCAGGTCCAGGATGTGGTCAGCCCGCCGGATGACTTCAGCGTTGTGTTCGATGACCACCACGGTGTTGTCCTGGCCGATCAGGCGGCGCAAAACATCCATCAGGCGATCAACGTCGCAGAAATGCAGGCCGGTGGTCGGCTCATCCAGGATATACAGGGTGTGGCGCTGGCCGCCTTTGCTCAGTTCCTTGACCAGCTTGATGCGCTGGGCCTCGCCGCCGGACAACGTGCCGCCCGATTGCCCCAGGCGCAGGTAGTCCAGCCCCACGCCGTGCAGCACTTCGAGAATCTTGGCGCAGGCCGGAATATTTGTCAGCACCTCGCGGGCCTCTTCGACGGTCATCTCCAGGATGCTCGCGATGTCGTGCCCCTTGAAGTGAACTTCGAGGGTTTCGCGATCGAAGCGGCGGCCGTTGCATTCGTCGCACAGGACTTCGACATCGGGCAGGAAATCCATCGTCAGCCGCTGCCGACCGGCGCCTTCACAAACGGGACAACGCCCGCCAGCGGTATTGAAACTGAAGCGCCCACTGGTGTAGCCGCGCATGCGGGCCAGGCTCGTCTGGGCGAAAATTTTGCGGATGTGGTTGTACAAACCGGTGTAGGTCGCCGGAGTCGAGCGCGGCGAGCGGCCGATGGCTGTCTGGTCAACCATGACGACGCTGTGCAGCAGATCATCACCGGTCAGGGTCTTGTAGGGCTCGGGGCGGCGCCGCGCCCGATGCTTCAGGCCGGCCAAGGCCCGGTACAGGGTGTCGTTGACCGCGGTGCTCTTGCCCGAGCCCGACACTCCCGTGACGACCGTCAATTGCCCCAGGGGAAAATCCAGTTCCACATCCTTCAGGTTGCGCCCGGTCAGGCCACCGATCGTCAGCACCTGATCGTCCTGCCGGTTCTTGCGCCCCCCGGTCAAGGGATCGGGACCGCCAAGGCCCACGCGCCCCGCCAAAAAGTCGCCGGTGGGCATGCCGACGTGGGCGGCCACTTCGGCCACCGTGCCCTGGGCCACCACCTCGCCGCCGTGCTCCCCCGCACCCGGCCCAATATCAATCAGATGATCGGCTGCCAACATCACATCGCGGTCATGCTCCACCACGATGACCGAGTTGCCGCGGTCCCTCAGGTCCTTGAGTGTTTGCACCAGCCTACCGATGTCGCGGTGGTGCAGGCCCACACTGGGTTCATCCAGGATGTACAAGACGCCCGTCAACTGGCTGCCCACCTGGGTGGCCAGGCGCACCCGTTGCCCTTCACCGCCGGACAGCGTGGCCGTGCCCCGGGACAGGCTGAGGTAGCTGACGCCCACCTGCAACAGGAACCGCAAGCGGTGCTTGATCTGGTCGAGGATGGGTTTGGAGACCAGCAACTTGCGTTCGCCGGTGAAAACGAGGCCTTCGACCCAGGCCGAAAACTCGTCCAGGGTCAGGGCCGCAGCCTCGCCGATGTTCAAACCACCGATGCGCACACTCAGCGATGAGGCTTTCAAGCGGTGGCCATCACACTCCGGACAAGTCGTCTGGATCATCAGCCGTTCCAGGCTGGAGCGGATTTTTTCGGATTTCGTTTCCCGGTGCCGGCGCACCAATTCGGGCACCAGCCCTTCCCAGTCGCGCAGGAAGGCATTGTAGTGGCGATGGCCTTTCAGCTTTTTGCGCACCTCCGGGTTCAAACCGTGGTAGAGCACATCCTGGGCCGTGGCCGAGATCTCAGAGAAAGGCTTGAGCAGGCTGAATTTCATGGCGTCAGCGAGGGCCTCGATCTGCACGTAGACCCAACTGGACTCCTTGCCCTTCAGGAATTCCACGGCGCCGTTTTCCAGGCTCACATCCATGTCGGGCACCAGGGCTTCGGGCAGAATGCTGCGCAAGGTGCCCAGGCCATTGCAATGATCGCAGGAGCCGGCCGGCGAATTGAAGCTGTACATGCGCGGCTCGGTGGTCGGGAAACCGCGGCCGCATCCGGAACAGGAAGACTTGCTGCTGTACCATTTTTCCTGGCCGTCGCTCCAGACCACGACCGTGCCTTCGCCCATCTCCGCCGCCCGGTCCAGGCCGGCCTTGAGGCGATCGCGGATGCCTTCCCGGTTGACCAGGCCGTCGACCACCACGGAGATGTCGTGGGCCTTGTTGCGTTCCAGCTTGATCTCGTCGTCCAGTTCGCGCAGTTCGCCATCGACCAGCACCCGCAGGTAGCCCTGCTGCTGCAGGTCCTCCAGCAGTTTTTTGTGCTCGCCCTTGCGCCCGCGCACCACCGGCGCGAGCAGGTAAAAACGCGTCTTGACCGGCAGGGCGGCGATTTCGTCTTCGATCTCGGCCAGCGGGCGACCCGACACCGGGATGTTGCACTCCGGGCAATACACCGTGCCGCAGCGGGCATACAGCAGGCGCATGAAGTTGTAGATCTCCGTGACCGTGCCCACGGTTGAGCGCGGGCTGCGGCCGAGGCCCTTCTGATCGATGGCCAGCGAAGGCGACAGCCCGTCGATGCGGTCGACATCCGGCTTCGAGAGCTGGTCGAGGAACTGGTGGGCGTAGCTGGAGAGGCTTTCGATATACCGGCGCTGGCCTTCGGCATACAGGGTGTCGAAGGCCAGGGAAGATTTGCCCGAGCCGCTGGGCCCAGTGACGACCACCAGTTTACGCCGGGGCAGGCGCAGACTGATGTTCTTCAGGTTGTGGACCCGACAGCCTTTGACAGTGATGTCCCCATGGGAAGGGGACATCACCGGGCCAGGTCCCGGCGCGTCAGCCGGGCTGTTGGAATCGCTTTTGTCGTTGGCCAATGTCTGTCTTTCGGCGCTCATTCAGCGCAGTTACTTGACGTTCTTCAATTCGGCGGGCAAGGCCTCCCAGGCCGCCTTTTCGGCGTCGCTCAAATCATCGGTGCCCTCGATGATCGTCACGCGGTTGATGGCCACCGGGATAGCCGGCGCGTCGCGACCCGCGGCCGGATTTTTTTCGGCGCTGACGATGCTCTGCGCAACTTCCTGACCCATGACCACCTGGCCGAAGATCGTGTACGAGCCATCCAGCTGCGGCGTCGGGCCCACACAGATGAAGAACTGGCTGCCGGCGCTGTCCACATCCTGGCTGCGGGCCATGCTCAGCGAACCGGTGCCGTGCTTGGCGGTCTTGCTGAACTCGGCCTTGAGGTTGGCCTGACCATTGAGGCCCGCGTAACCGTTGGCCTCAAGCATTTTGTTCACCTCAGCCACCATCTCCAACTCTTCGTCGTTCAGCACATCGGTCATCATCGGGCTGCCCATGCCGTCGTTGCGCGGGTCAGCATCCTTGCTATTGGCATCGCCACCCTGGATCACAAAGCCGGGCACGATGCGGTGGAATTTTGTCTCGTCGTAGTACCCGGTGCGCGACAGGTGCACGAAGTTGTCCACGTGATGGGGTGCCAGTTCGGGGTAAAACACCAGCAGGATGGCCCCCACGTCAGTGTCCATGCGGGCAAACAGGGGCTCGCCGGCCTGAGCGGCGCCAACGGTGAGCAGAACAACCAGCAGAATCAGGATTTTGAACGTGGAACGCATTTTTCCTCCAGGTGCAAACCGGCAGGTAACAAGGCTACTTTTGCCGGATCAGGTAAGTGATTCCCAGTTGGGAGCGGATATTTTCGCCGAGGCGTTCGGCTTCATTGCGGTCCGCGATGCCGCGCAGGACGACCCGATGGTAAGTCTGCCCACCGAGGGACGCAACCTCCACCACCACCGAGTGCCCCAGGGCCGCGATGCGTTCGGCTTCAGCCCGAGCGTTTTCCGCGCTGCGGAAGGACCCCAGCTGCAAGCTGTATGTGCCCGCGCTTTCGACAACCTGCGGCGCCTGGGTCGATTTCTTCACCTCGGCGGCCGTTCGCGAGGCGGCCGCTGATTTCGAGGCCTGCAGGGTGGCACCTGCTGACCCGTCGGCATTCTGAACACCCCCGGCGCTGGAAGTTCCCTCGGTCCCGGTCGCCGTCTCGGGATAGGTCGCCAAGCCCGCCCCTGCGGTCGAGTCAGGCCCGTCGGTCGCCGCCGGCACCATGGCCCGCGAAGTTTCTTCGGCCGGCGCCTCGGCTTCGTCCTTGCCACCACAACCGGCCAGCAGGCTCATAGTCAGTATCAGCAATAGTACGATTGCCGCGCGGCTCGTGGTCGAATTCCTGTACATCTGAGCCGTATGCATATCATCCTCCGTGTCGGGACTGGTATATCGAGGGCAAAGGTCATAGTATCCCCGGAAAGGGGGGCCTGACAACCCCTGATGAGACAGATTCCGGACCAATCAGCGCCCATGGCAGGTCCGAACCCTTGCAAAGGCCAAGATGAACGCCCATTCCGACCTCATTTATTTCGACCACGCGTCCACCAGCTTTCCCAAACCTGCGGCCGTGACCGAGGCCATTGCCAACCTGCTGGCCGGCGGGGCGGTCAGCCCCGGCCGCTCCGGTTACGATCTGGGGTTGGAACTGGGGCACCTCGTCGATGGCGTGCGCGCCCAGGTCGATCGTTTTTTTGCCAATCCGGCCGACGACCCCAATCGCACCATATTTTGCGCCAACGCCACCGACGCGATCAATCTGACCCTGGGCGGCCTCTGCCAGCGGGGCGATCACGTAGTCGCCACGGTCATGGACCACAACGCGGTGCTGCGTCCGTTGTGGATGCTGCGCGAAGCCGGCACCATCGATTTTGACCTCGCGACCGCCGACGAGAACGGCCTGGTCGACCCCGCGGCCGTTGCGGCGGTCCTGCGGCCCGAGACCCGCCTAGTGATCATGACCCACGCCAGCAATGTCTGCGGCACCGTCCAGCCAGTGGCCGCGGTGGGCGCATTGTGCCGCGAACGGGGCATTCCTTTTCTGGTCGACGCCGCCCAATCGGCGGGCCTGCTGCCGATCGACATGGCCGCTTTGGGCTGCGACCTGGTGGCGTTTACCGGGCACAAGAGCCTGCTCGGCCCCACGGGCATCGGCGGCCTGGTGGTGGGCCCGGATGTGGACCTGAAAGCCACCCGCTGGGGCGGCACCGGTGTGCGCTCGGCCCAGCGGGCCCATCCGGCGGAATACCCGTACCGCCTGGAAGCCGGCACCCTCAATACCGTGGGCATAGTCGGGTTGGGCGCGGGCCTTTCCTGGGTGCAGGCCCAGGGCGTGGATCACCTGCGCGCCCAGGAAACCCGACTGGCCGATCGGCTGCTGGCGGGTATCGCCGATCATCCCGGTCTGATGGTGCATGGCTTTGGCAACGACAAGATCAGCGAACTGGGGAGCGGGCGTTTGCCGGTGGTGAGCCTATCGGTCGCCGGCAAGGAGCCTGAAACCGTGGGCATGTTCCTGGATGCCGATTGGAATATCGCGGTGCGGACAGGCCTGCAGTGCGCGCCCCTGGCCCACGAAGCCCTCGGCACCACACCCCTGGGCACGGTTCGCTTCGGATTTGGCCCCTTCAATACCGAGGCCCAGGTCGACCAGGCGATCACCGCTTTGCACAGCATCGCCGGTTGACCGGCGGCGACCGGTTTCCCCAGCAGTAGCACCAACAAAAAGGCCCCGGAAATCCGTGCGGAAATCCGGGGCCTGATCAAACCGAACGGGAATTACATCTCGTTCTTATGCAGCACGAAACGAACCATGCGGTTCTGCGCACGGCCTTCTTCGGTCGCGTTGTCGGCAACGGGACGGAAGGGGCCATAGGTGACGGCAGCAAAGCGCTCGGCCGGAATGTTCAGATTACCGACCATGTAGCGCACCACGGCACAGGAACGGAACGCGCCCAATTCCCAGTTGGAGGGGTACTGCTCCTGGTACTCTTCGAGAACGCCACGGCTGTCGGTGAAGCCTTCAACGTAGACATCCCACGAGCCATGCTGGCGGATGGTCTGAGCGATCGCCTCGAGGGTCGGCACCATGGTGTCGAGCACGATGACCTGGCTGGCCGAGAAGCTCAGCTGGTCCTGCACCGTGATCATGATGACTTCTTCGGACTCTTCGATGAGCACGGCGTTCTCGCCCTTGCAGTCCTTCAAGTTGGTGCGCAGATCTTCGGCGACCTGCTCACGTTCCTGGATCACGCCATCGCGGTCCGAGAGATCCTGCTGCAGTTCGGCAATCTGGGCATCCAGTTGCATGATCTGCTCTTCGTATTCCTTGCACGAGCAACCGGCCAGGGCCACCAGGGCCACCAGCAAGCTGAGCAGAGCCAGGTTCTTGAGATTGCGATCGGTCATTGATCACTCCTTTGATTGACCCAGACCGGAGACGGTCTGGAACATTGTTGGGTCCAACGGAAAACATCCAAACGAACAAACAAATGCGGACTGGAACGAGTCTCGCTCAACTCCAACCGCTCAGAACTTCTTTGTGCGCATCAGAGTAGCTACCTCACCCCCGATTTCTCAAGGAATTTTTTAACTTTTCCTACCGATCGTCAAGAACTTTAGTCAAACTTCTCCAACTCGCTATCCGGTCCTATCACATCGATGCTGTCACCGGCGCGAAGGATTTCAGCCCCGTTTGGCAGGGGTATCTTGGCAATTGTGGGCTCGTCGGCTTCTTTTTCCGGGGCCACCTGGCGGTGGATTTGCACCAGATTCAAGTGTTTCTCCCCCAACAGGTTCAAATCCGACAGACTCTGGGCGTCCCACTCCTGCGGCACGGTGATCCGGCGCAGGGAAAACCCTGAGGGCAACTCCACGAAATCGACCACCGAGTCGTTCACGAGGTGCTCGGCCAGGCGGGCCCCCATGTCCTCTTCGGGCTTGACGATCTGGTCGGCTCCCACCTGCCGCAAAACCGAAGCCTGCATATCATTGAGCGCCTTGGCGACCACTTTTTTGGCCCCCAGGGCCTTGCAGTGCATCGTGACCATAACCGAGGCCTCGAAGTTGGTGCCGATGGCCACCACGACCACATCCATGGCCCCCACGTCGTAGGCCTTCAGGTTGTTGACGTCCGTGGCGTCGAACCCCACGGCAACCGCTACGTCATCAGCCACCGCTTCGAACAGCGCCGCGCGCCGATCAACGGCCAACACCTCGACCCGTTTGCTGGCCAGGCTGACTGCTACGGTGCTGCCGAATCTTCCCAAGCCGATCACGGCGACTTTCAACATGCGAACTTCCCTTCCAAAGGCTTGAACCCAATATGCGCAAGATCTGCGCAAAACGTGCGCAATTCAACCAATCATGATCCGACCCTTGGGCAACTGCACCTGCGGGTCGTGAACTGTTCCGGTCAGGCTGCTGGCCATGGTCAGAGGCCCGAGCCGTCCGACAAACATCAGCAGAATGATGACGATCCTGCCCACCGGCGACAGCAGGGGCGTCAGGCCGAGGCTCAACCCGACCGTGCCCAGGGCCGAAAATACCTCGAAGGTGGTGGTCAGGAATGGCTGCCCTTCGGTGATCAGCAAAATGAACAGGGCGATGACCGCCAGGACCAATCCCGTTGACAGGACCAGCATGGCCCGCTGCACGTGGACCGGCTCCAGTTCCCGCTGCCCCATCCGCACCTTGGTCAGGCCCCGACTGATGGACCGCAGGTTGGCCCAGACGATGGCCACAGCAGTGACCTTGACGCCACCGGCGGTGCTGCCGGGCGCCCCGCCGATGAACATCAGGATGATCATCACGAAGATACTCGCCGGCGCCAGCTGGGTCAGGTCCGTACTGTTGAAGCCCGCGGTGCGGCAGGTGGCCGATTGGAAAAAGGCGTGCCCCAGCCGGGCCAGTGACGACTCGCCCGCCAGACTGTGCCGCCATTCCAGCCCCAGGATCAGGGCTGTGCCCACGAACAGCAGAAGCGCCGAGACCACCAGCACCGTGCGGCCGTGCAGGCCCATCCGGTAGTCGCGGCCATAGTCCCCTAGAGCCCGGCCCCGCAGCCAGGCCAGAATTTGCGCCACCACACCAAAACCGAGACCGCCAATAATGAGCAGGCCCGAGATGGCCCCCATGACCAGGGGCCGATCGGCCACGCCCATGAGCGAATTGGCGAAGGGCGAAAAACCGGCGTTGCAGAAGGCGCTCACAGCGTGAAAAACCGCCACAAAGGCCCGGGTTGAGCCCGGCGTCGCGACACCATCGAGTCCATAGTATATCGCAAGGGCCCCAACACTTTCGAGAAACAAGGTCATCAAAATGATGAACTTGATCATGCGACCCACTTCGTTCAGCATCGGCACCTGAAAGACTTCGCGCAGCAGGCTGCTTTCGCGCACCCCGATGCCCCGCCCCAATAGCAGGGCCAGGGCCGCCGTCAACGACATGATGCCCAACCCACCCAGCTGGATCAGCACCAGAATCACCGACTGGCCAAAAACCGTGAACCCGGCCCCGGTATCGCGCACCACCAGACCCGTCACGCACACCGCGCTGGTGGCAGTGAAAGCCGCATCCAGCACGCCAATCGGTTGCCCTTCCGGCGTGGATCGCGGCAAGAGCAACAATCCCGTGCCCAGGATAATCAGCAAGGCAAAAACCAGCACAAAGGCCACCGCCGGCCGGATGCGCTGCCGGGCAAAACTTCGGTGCAGGTGGGGCAGTTCGACCGCAAACACCGATATGATGTAGATCTGGATGATGATCAGGTAGGCCCGCGTGATCGAACCCACTGACAAATGCCCCAGCAGGGAGACCAGCCAGGTGGTCTCGCGGCCCGCCAACAGAGCCAGCGATTCGAGCACCAGCAGCACCGACAGGACAAATGTGGGCCATCTTTCGCGCAAATAGCGCCGAAAAGAGCCCAAATGGCGCCAGGAAAGAGCCTGCTCGGAGAGAAACAGCAGCACCGCCAGGGCCGACAAGCTGCGGGCGGTATTGAGCGCCCAGACCCCGGGATAGGTGCCGTATTCAATGATGAGGCCCACCAGGCCGCAAAAACCGGCCAGAACCAGCAATAGGCGGCGGAGATTGTGGATGCGGGAGAGATCCAGTTGCACGGTTGTCAATTCACCTTCGACGGTCCTACCAAGAAACCGCATTTTTTTAGTTAATAAGAAGCTTCAGGGGGCGATAACAGGAAAAAGACATTCCCCGGTCCGGCGCCCAGCTCGGTCCAGAAGGGGATCATGTAACGATCAGGCGGAAGATTCAATACTCGAATGAGAAACTCTCAGCAGACAGGCGGTCGCATGAAGACCCTGAGCCGAAACTTCGGCCTGGTCCTGGTGCTTCTCACCATGCTGTTCAGTGCGCGCGGCACCCTTGCGGCCGACGCCCCGCTCGATACGCTGCGCGAAGCTTCGGGCCAGTCAGCCATCAAGGACCCCCGGTATGCCGGCCCGACCATGGACAATAGCCGCAAGCTGTTGCCTGAAGTCACCGCCAGTTCCGTTCCCATCGGCGAGTCCCCCGACCAACCCCCTCGCCTGGACGACCCGTTGGCCGGTACCTACCGCTACCACCTCGCCCGACAAGCCGCAGTAGCGGGCAACGCCGGTGGCATCAATACCAATATGAAGGCGGCCCTGCAGGCCGCGCCGGATCAGGCGCGCTACCAGTGGTGGCAGTCAGTGCAGGCGGTCAAGCGTTTGGACACCGCAACGCTGGCCAAGGCCCTGCCGGCCTCGTTCCGCTCCATGCTCGCCTCTCCGGTCGGACGCGGACCCTTTGTCATCGCCGCCCACCAGACCATCCTGCTGGCCACTGCGGTCTTCTGGGCAGTTCTGGTCGTGGCCCTCTACCTGGGCCTGTGGCGCAATATTGCCCACGACACCGGAGCCATGCTGCTCAAGGATCCCCGGCATACGGCAAGAGTCGTCCTGCCGGCCCTGCTGCCGCTGCTGATCCTGGCCTTCAAGCCTGGCTGGCTGGGCTTGCTGGCAGTCCTGTCGGTGCCCCTGCTCATCCAATCCCGCAGCCGCGAACGCAGCCTGCTGCTGGTGACCTGGTTTGTCGCCCTGGTTTTGGTTTTCCCCGGCTGGCCGGCCTTGCGCATGGCCGTGCCGACGGTTGATCCCCACAGCGAAGTGACGCTCCTGCATCAGGCGACGACCATGCCGCCCACGACGCAGTTGACCACCCAATTGAAGCACAATCTGAAAGATGCGTCAGATCCCGCACGCACCAATCGGCTGAACGTGGCCCTGGGCATCCAGGAAGCCCGACGTGGCAACTACAACACCAGCAACAAGATTTTCACCAAGGTCCTGAAACAGGACCCGAACAACTTCGCCGCCATGGTGGGCCAAGCCAACAACATCTACTACCTCGGCCGGATGGATGACGCGGCCATCGCCTACGCCCAGGCCGCCAAGGCCTATCCCACGCGGGGCGAAGTGCCCTACAACGAGGCGCAGGTCTTTTTCAAGAAACTGTTCGTGCCCGAGGCCGGCGAGGCTCTGGAAAAAGCCCGCGCCCTGGGGTTCAGTCCCATCGCGGTGGACGACAAGCCCACCCGTCGTGGCGGCTATTCGGCAGTCGTGTACCCCTCGCTGACGGCTGAGGAAATGGCCGAGGCCTGTCGCTTCGAATCCGGTGCCTATCCGGCCCTGGTGACGGTCAGCTCGTGGCGCTGGCTACTCGGTGCGCCGCCCATGCCCCTGTACATCCTGGTCGGTGCGCCTTTCCTGATGGCCCTCCTGCTGGTGATGTGGTGGAGCCGCCAGAACGACCCGCGCGAATGCGAAAACTGCGGCACGCCCCTGTGCGGCAGCTGCTGCACCGTCTCCGATGGATCCTGGTTGTGCGCCGGCTGTGGCGAAACCGCCGAACGCAGCAAGAGCGAAATGGTGCTGGCCACCCTGTTGAAGAACAAGAGTCGGGCCGAGGGCATGAGCCATGCCGTGCGGATCATCCGACTGGGCAAGTTCATTCCCGGGGCCGGGCATCTGGCTTCCGGGCACTTCTGGGCCGGATGGTTGCGATTGTCAATCGTGGCGGCCGGCTTGTTCCTGATTTTTGGTGCCTGGGCCTTTGACCCCGGCAGCGAGATGGCGACCCCGGGCCTGCAATTGGCCCAGGAAAGCATCCATCCCGTCTGGTACCCCATGCCCGCCAATCTGTGGCCGGGCTGGAGTGGTTGGACGGTTCTCGGTGGCGTGGCGCTCTTGGTCCTCGCCTGGATTATTGCATTACTGGACGGCCCTGGACTGCGGCGCGGCATCACCGACCGTTATTCCCTGGCCCCAACTTCCAGCCCCCGGGACTCTGTACCCGAGGGTGCTGGCGCGAGATAAGGGAGATTCGCTATGGCGTTGGAAGGCCAACTGAGTGATTTCAATCTGGCGGAGATACTGCAACTCCTCGCTAGCCAGCAGAAGTCCGGGTTCCTGAACCTCGAGACCAAGCGCAATATGGTGTTCATCTTCGACAAGGGTGTGCTCGTCAGCACGCGCGACCGGCGCAGCCGTTCCCGTGACCCGCTGGAGAGCTTCCTGCGCGCCTACGGCTTCTTCAGTGAGAAGCAGTGGCAGAACATCGAGTTTGTGGCCAAAAACAGCTCGCTGGATCTGACGGAGATTCTGGTATCCGAATCGCTGCTGAGCGAAGCGGAACTGGACAAGGCCCTCAAGAGCCTGGCCCAGGAGATGACCCACGCCGGTATGAAGATGCAGCGCGGGCGTTACCACTTCAGCCCCACCAAGGACAGCCCTCCGGGCGTCAAGTGGCGCTACGCCCTGGATGTGCAAGGCCTGCTGATGGAGTCGGCCCGCCGTCTGGATGAAGAAGACATGCTCAAGGAGTTTCTGCCCTCACAGGCGATCACCTTCACCCAGGGCAAAAAAGTGCTGCCGGCCGACCAGTTGAGCGAAACCGGTCGGCACATCATGGAACTGGCCCTGGCCGGTCTGCCGCTCGGCAGGATCATCCGCCAGGGACGCACCGAAAGCTTCGTGGCCCGGGATCTGCTCAAGAACTGGGTCGAAGACGGTGTCCTGGCCAAGTTCAACCCTGGCAGCGGCGACGACGATCTGGAGTCCGAAGGCGGCGGGATCAAGATGACACTGAGTTCGGGACTGCGCTCGTTGCCCCTGACGATCGTGGCGATGGTGCTGATCGGCGCTCTGGGCTGGTTGCGCTGGACGGTCACCCCGGACGCGGGACCGCACCCGGGCCAATCCCTGCGGGAATCCCAATTGCGGGCCGAGGTCATCACCGCCGCCCGCCTGTTCCGCTATCAGAAGGGCGAATGGCCCGAGAACCTGAACGAACTGGTGCGCTCGGGACAACTGGCGCCTTCGGTCAAGACGACGACGGAAAACCTGGGCTGGGAGTATGTGAAGGCCGAAGAACGGGACAGCTTCACCTTCGGATCCTAGGACGCCCCTGCAACTGCCGTAAAAAGCCACCTGGAAGCCAGGTGGCTTTTTCTCTATCAGTCCGAGCCCAGAGGATTTAGATTCAGGGAACCCGCCGGCGGCCTGGCCAACGGCTCCCCCTTATCATATCCGCCAAAGCGAGGCCGCCCATGAGCCAGTCGAAATTCATTGTCCCGGTAGCCGACCGCGTGGCCAATCTGCCCCCCTACGTATTCGCCACCGTATTCCAGATGAAAGAGAAGGCCCTGCAGGCGGGACGCGAAGTCATTGATCTGGGCGTGGGCAACCCTGACGGCCGGGCGCCCGACAACGTGGTTGCCGCCCTCAATACCGCCATCAATGACGAGACCTGGAACTGCCACAGCTATTCGACCTTTCGCGGTCTGCCGCGCCTGCGCGAAGCCATCGCCGCCTGGTACTACGACCGCTTCGTGGTGCCGTTGGACGCCGAAACCCAGACCCTGCCCCTGATCGGCTCCAAGGAAGGCATCGCCAACCTGATGCGGGCCTACCTCAACGCCGGCGATACGATCCTCATCACCACGCCGTGCTACCCGGCCTACTTCGG
>CAZLUL010000024.1:0-29315 GCA_964562635.1 uncultured Fibrobacteraceae bacterium
CGTGGAACCGCTGCGCAAATTTTTCCTGGCCCGCGAAGGCCGCAGCGGACGAAAGGGCCGGCGATGAAATTCGGTCCCTTCGGCAGGCGGCTATTGGTATTGCTGGCGGTCAGTCTGGCTACCGCAACGGTCCAGGCCCAGATTCCCCAACAGCAGGACCACCGCGGCGCGCCGCGCGGCATGCGCCAGGTGGCCCCACCACAGATTGTTGATGTGCCGGTTGATCAGCCGGCCCCCGTCGTGCCCGACACTGTGCGAATCCGTATCTCGGTGCCCGATTCCCTGCCGCAGCCTGCGACTGTATACGTGGTGCAGGATACGCTGGTTTTTGGCGGCTTGCTGCACCTGGTTCTGGAGTATCCGGCCGACCAGATTGATAGCCCGGCTTTGCGGCCGGAATCGGACGGACAGTGGTTGGTGCCTTACGAAGCTCCCCAACGGGGTTTTTTCACTCGTCTGCTGAAGCCACAAGCCGAACCGGTGCTGGACCTGTCATCATTGCCGGCGGTCGACGGCCTGCGGGTGATCCGGTCGTTCCGGGTCTACCGGCGTGACCCTTTGCAGATCAGCTGGCAGGACTATCTCTCGCCGGTCTTGATGGTGGCCGGGCAAACCGCGGGCGCCAACAATACCGCGACGATCCGCACGCCGCGCTCTCTGGTTTGGACACCTTGGCGCCTGATGGGTCTGGTGGCCTTGCTGATGTTGCTGTCGTTCCTGGTGTATTGGCTGTGGCGCCGCCGTAATCGGCCGGTGCCCCTGGACCATTGGACCCTGCCTGCGGCAGCCTGGATGGCGACGGCCACCAGCCTGCAGGGCCTGTTGGCCGAAAACATTCTGGCGCGAGGGGATACCCGCCTGTTTCTGGACCGGTTGGCTTTTCTGGCGCGGGACTATGTTGCCGGCCGGTATCGCATCGCGGCCCGGGAAATGACGGGCCCCGAAATTGTGGCCGCCTGCCGGGGACTGGGGCACGATACGGCCCATCCGGCCGGCTTTGCCCGCCTGATCGATTTGGCGGACCGTGAACGTTACAACCCGACTGCGCCTGAGCCGGCCTTTTGCCGTGAGCAGACTGTCCAGTTCCTGGGCCGAATCGGACGTGTGCGGCTGGAAAACCCATACATCCCCGTGTCGCCCGAAAAACTTCTGGCGGCCCAGAAAGCCTGGGCTGCCTTGGCAACCGAGTTGGGCACCGGCGCCGGCCGTGCTGTCCGAACAGTCGAGACCGGGGAGGTGGGTTGATGGAATTCGCCAATCCCCTGCTGCTTTTGTTGCTGCCCCTGGTGGGCGGCGTGATGTGGATCCGGCTCAAGGGTGGTGGCGACCGCACAGCGTTGCGCCACGCGCGATTGCCGTTGCTGGTGCCGATGAGGGCACCGTTGCGAGTGCGCCTGTCGCGCGCCCTGCCCTGGCTGTCGGGTGTGGCGATGGTCTTGCTGGTGATCGCGGCGGCGGGGCCGCGGCAAAGTCACAGCAGTGAAGAGATTGAAGGCGAAGGCATCGATATTATCCTGAGCCTGGACATCAGTGGCAGCATGCGCTCCCTGGATTTCGAACCCCAGGACCGGTTGGGCGCGGCCAAGGAAGTGATCCGCGATTTCATCGAAGGCCGGCCCAGCGATCGCATCGGCCTGGTGGTCTTTGCGGCCCGGGCTTTCACCCAGTGCCCGCTGACTTTGGACCATCCGGTGCTCAATGGTTTTCTGGAAGAAATTGAGGTGGGGCTGATCGATGACGGCACGGCCATCGGCCTGGGCCTGGCCACGGCTGTGGCGCGCCTGAAGCATTCGACATCGCCGAGCCGCACAGTGATCCTGCTGACCGACGGGGTGAACAACGTGCCGACCCTGGAACCGGAGACGGCCGCCAGGTTGGCCAAGTCCCTGGACGTGCGGGTCTATACGGTGGCCATCGGGCGCGAGGGCATGGTGCCCTATCCCGTCAACGACCCGATTTTTGGCCGTCAGACACGGCAACGCGAGACCAAGATTGACGTGGAACTGTTGCGCAACATCGCCGGCCTAACCGGCGGCGAGATGTTCCAGGCGACGAACCCCGAGACGCTGGTCAATATTTTCAAGACCATCGACGCCCTGGAAACCGCGCGGTACGAAACAACGGTCAGCACCTGGTACCGCGAACGCATGGCGTGGTTTGCGATACCGGCGCTGTTGTTGCTGTTGCTCGAAAGTGTGCTGGGTGCGACGTGGTTGCGTCGGGTGCCCTAGATCGATTTGAAGTGTGTGAACGAATGGGAATGATTTGAGATTTGCCGAGGATATCTGGCTGTGGTTTGTGCCCCTGCTGCCGTTGGCGTGGTTGATGTACCGTGCGGCGGACCGGTCTGCGGCCCGGCGTCTGGTGCAGTTGTTAGGCGACCAGGCGGCTTCGCATCTCGAAGCGGCCAATCCCCGCCTGCGATCCTGGCAACGATTTTTCCTGTTGGCCGGAATGTTCTGGCTACTGCTGGGCCTGGCCCGACCCCAGTGGGGCGCCAGCGAAGTCACCGTCACCCAGCAGGGGTCCGACATTGTCGTGGCCCTGGATATTTCCAATTCCATGCTCGCCGAAGACGTGGTGCCCAACCGGATGGAACGGGCCAAGGCCGAACTGGGCAGTTTTCTGAATCGCCTGGAAGACAGTCGGGTCGGGCTCGTCTTTTTTGCCGGCGCTTCTTTTGTGCAATGTCCGCTGACTCTGGACTACGGCACGGCCGACATCTTTTTGAAAATGGCCGGGCCAGACATGATGAGCGAGCAAGGCACCGCCATCGGGGCGGCCCTGAAATCGAGCCGGGAGTTGTTGGCCAAGGGGGCCGAAGGTTCGCCCGAGGGGGGCTTCCAGGCCATCCTGCTGGTCACCGATGGCGAAGATCTTGAAGGCGATTGGGAAGCCGAGGCCCGGGCTTGCCAGGAGCAGGGCATTCGCGTGATTCCGGTTGGCGTGGGTGAAGAAGGCGGCGGGCTGATCCCGCTGCTGGACAGTCAGGGGCGGCCGGCAGGCTTCATGAAGGATGACGAGGGCAACGTGGTGATGACCCGCATGGATTTGGCCAAACTGGAAGATCTGGCGGCCATTGGTGGTGGCAGCACTTTCCGTTTGGGCATCGATGGCCTGGCGGGAGACCGGCTGTTTGCCGAACTGGAACGCCTGGGTCGCCGGGATCTGGAAGACCGGCGGATCTCGGCCTATCAGGAGCGGTATATGTGGCCTCTGGTTTTGGCTCTGTTGAGTTTCGCACTGCGCCTGGTATTGCGTCCGCGTCGTCCGGCGCAGGCCCAAACGGTGGGAGCCGGTTTGCGCCGTTCGGCTGTTGTGGCCCTGGTGCTGCTCGGCGGTTGGGCCGGTCTGGGGAGCTCGGCTACGGCGGGCATCACACCGGCTGAGTTGGGCGAAATGAAAACCGGCCTGGCCCGCTATGAGGCCGGACAATACGAAGAGGCGCTGGTCGCGTTCGAGCTGGCCCTGGTGCGGGCGCCGGACAATCCGGCCATTGGTTTGGCGGTGGGCGAGGCCCTGTTCCAGCTGGAGCGATACGAAGAGGCGGCCAACGAATTCCAGCGTGTGCTGGACCTGACGACTGACCCCGCTCTGCGCGCCGAAGCGTTGTACAACATGGGCACCGCCCAACTGGCTGCCGGTCAACCGGCCGAGGCGGTGGACCACCTGCGGCAATCCCTGCAAGTCGATCCGGGGCAAAAAGACGCCTTGTTCAACCTGGAAGTTGCCCTGCAAAGGCTGAAACAACAACAGCAACAGGAGCAGCAGGAACAGGAAGAGCAGGAGAAAAAGGAGCAGGAAGAACAGGAGAAGCAAGAGCCACAGGATCAGCAACAGCAGGAACAAGAGCAGGATCAGGAACAAGAGCAGCAGGACCAGGAAAAACAAGACCAGGAACAGGAACAAGAGGACCAGCAGGAGCAACAGGGTGACGAACCGAAAGAGCAGGAGCAGGAGCCTCAGGAAGAACCTGAAGCGCAGCCCGAGCTGGATCCCGAGGAACTGACCAAGGAACAACAGGAGCAGATTCTCCAGGCCCTGGACCGGGATGAAGAAGAACTCAAGCGCTCGGTGCAAAAGCGACTCAAGGGCGGCAAACCGAAAAGCGGAAAAAAATGGTAAGCAGATTTGCGCAATTTTTGCTGCTCGTTACAGTGGCCCTGAGCCTGATTGCGGTAGCGACACCGGCCCAGGCTGATTTTACCTGCGAAGCTTCGGTCAATCGCACCAGTGTTCCGAGCGGTGGCGAAGTGGTCTTGACGGTGGCGGCCCGGGGCGATGTCGGTTGGTCGCCAGACTTCCAACTGCCCACGCTGACTGATGTGCGCATTTACGCCGGCGGCACCAACCAGAGCATGAGCATGGTCAATGGCGCGACCGAGACTTCCGTTTCCCGCACCTTCTACCTGAAAGTCGACGCGACCGAGGATTTCACCATTCCCGCCATCAAGATCACCTCCAGCAAGGGGGCCTGCAGCACCGCTCCGATCGCCATCAGGGTGACCGCGACGGCCGACCGGTCCCGTTCGGTGCCACCGACCCATTCCGGCAACCGCACCGCCGATCCGGGCACGACCGCACCGGCGGGCAACAATTCGGCGGGCAATCCCGGCGACGACATTTTTATCTCTCTGGAGGCTGACAATACCGAGGCCTGGGTCGGACAGCAGGTTGTCCTGACCTTCCGCTACTGGCGGCGGGTCCAACCCTGGAACAATCCTTCGTACACACCACCGCGCACCGAAGGATTCTGGCGCGAAGACCTGGGGCAGGAGCGCAACTACCGCAAGGTCCTGATGGGCCGGGCGTACAGCGTGACGGAGATCCGCTATGCGATCTTCCCGACGCGCATCGGCGAGATGGTTATCGAACCGGCGGAGTTGAGTTTTCCCGCGGGCGTTTTTGATCGGTTTTTCCAGAACCGTCGCACCCGCCAGGGGCCCAATGTCCTGCGTACCGACCCGGTGATCATCACGGTCAAGCAGCTGCCGCAGCCTCATCCGGCAGACTATTCCGGCATTGTCGCTTCGCAGTTGAAGCTGATCAGCCAGGTGGACCGCGATTCGGTGCCCAGGGGCGAGGCCATCGGCTTGAAGGTCCTGCTCAACGCCGACGGTTTTCTGAAAGGCTTCAGCGGCGTGCCGATTCCCGAGACCGAAGGCACCCAACTGCACGATGCGGGCGAAAGTTTTCAGACCCGCGTGGAGAATGACAAGCTGACCGGCCGCATCATGGTCGAAAAAGTGGTCGTGCCGCAACAGGAGGGCCCGTTGCACCTGGCGCCTGTGGAACTGGTGTGGTTTGACACCGGGGCGGGAAAATTCCGCACGGCTCGCACCGCCGCCTGGGACCTGACCGTCACGCCCAGCGATCTGCCTTACGCCGGTGATGACGAATCGGGCTTCCTGCGCAGCGAAGTCGCCCGCCTGGGCGAGGACTTGGCCTTCATTCATCAAGTCCCATCGACCTTGTCCCGCCGTCAGGGGCCTTTGACGGGCAGCTGGGGCTGGTGGCTCCTGGTGCTGCTGCCGGTTGGACTGCTCGGGGGATATCGCGTCTTCTTGGTCAAAGTCGCCGCCGAAAGGCGTGACCCGGCCGGACGCCGCCTGCGCGGGGCCCTGGCTGCTGCCCAGGCCACCATCGCCGCCGTAGATGAAGACCGCCTGAGCGCCGTCTCGCGGGCCGTGTGCGGGTACGTGGCTGATTGTCAGGACCGCACTCTGGCTTCGGTGGGCCCGGATGATGTGCGTGGCCATTGTGAAGACCTGAACCTGCCCGAAGTGGGCGGACGGCTGGTCGAGATCCTCACCCAGTGTGATGCGGGCCGCTATGGGCAGTCTGACCCGCATTCGGCGGAGCAATTGGCTACCGAAGCGACGGAATTGGTGGCAAAAATGGAGGCCGGTCGCGCCCGGCGCCGGGCTTCCGGAACCTCCGGAGCCGCGCTGGCGATCCTGGCTCTGGTCATCGGCACGGGCCTGGTTCTGGGGGGATCACCAGCCCGGGCCCAGGATGTGAACGCTGCGCGCCCCGGCGCCGACCCGGTGCGCCTGGTGGCCGAAGGCAATCAGGCCTATACCGAAGGACGGCTGGAAGACGCGGCGGCCAAGTACCTGGCGGCCCGCGACCTGGGAGTCATTGATCCGGTCCTCAATTTCAACCTGGGCAATACCTATGCACGCAGCGGCCATCTGGGGCAGGCGGTGGCCAGCTATCTGCGGGCCCAGCGGTTGGATCCGGGCAACCGCGATGTGCGGGCCAACCTGCTCTGGGTGCGGCGCCACCTGCAGGATCTCGAATTGGGCGACGAACCGTTGCCGCTGTTCATTGCCCAGATCGTGGCGGTGGTGCAGATGCTCAGCCTGGACCAATGGGGCCTGGTGCTGGTGGTGTTGGTGTGGGGCTTGGCCGGGATGGTTGCCTGGGGTTGGTATCGGCAGGATATCACGCCAGGGCTGCGGCGAGGGTTGCTGGGCACCGCGGCGTTGGTGCTGGCAGCCGCGGTGATCACCGGTGGTCGGTGGTATGTCGAAGAGGTCCGCGAAACGGCGGTCGTGGTGGCCGAAGAAGTGGCGGTGCGTTCGGGGCCGGCCAAAAATTTCTCGACCCTGTTTGAAGTACACGATGGCCTGACGCTGAGCATCGTGGGCCGCCGCGAAGGCTGGATCCGCGTGGGACTGGGGGGCAACTGGGAAGGCTGGGTGCCCGCCGAGAGCATCGTGCCGGTGCGTTTGCCCATCACTGGCCACTAGATCGTCAGGGGCGGTAGATCGCCTCGGTCGTGGGCGTTTCGCATACCGTGACATCCGTCAGCAGCGGCACATCCGGCTTCAAACGGTCATAGATCCAGACGGCCATGATCTCGGCCGTGCTGTTCTCCAGCCCCTCAATTTCGTTCAGGTTGTGGTGGTCGAACATCTCCAGGATGGGCGCGAAAGCTGCGCTCACTTCGCCGTAGTCCTGCACCCAGCCCAGGCGGGGGTGAAGCTCTCCCTCAAGGCCCAGCTTGACGATGTAGGTGTGCCCGTGCAAACGGCCGCACTTGTGCCCTGCGGGGACTTCAGGCAAAAAGTGGGCGGCGTCGAAGCGAAATGATTTGGTGATGCGGCTGGCCATGTCGGCTCACTTCCCGGCTCAAAGACGGTTGCAAAGGCATTTATGGCGCAAATTAAGCCCATTTTGGGCCCTTTGGCAACCTTCGGCCCGCCGGATACTTTTGCCGCCGCTCCAAATAATGATCAAACACCCCCCAAACTCTGCCGATCCTTGCACCTGTAGGTCCATAGGTCGGTTCGTGCCCCTTCAGCCGCCCCTGAAACGCATCCCGGCCGCAAATAGTGAGGACGCTTGTGGCGACCAAAACCAAAGATCTGAAAGACATCATGGCCACCCTGGATTCGTTGCAATCGAGGGTGCGTGAGCTGTCGGACGATGACGCAGTGACCAACGATCCGCCGGCCGCGGCGCCCGCACCCGAAGAGGCCGCCGATCATAGTGATCTGGCCCATGCTCAGATGACGGGGCCGACCATAGCGCCCTTGCCCGGAGCGGGCACCGAAGTCAGCGTCGAGTCGATGTCCCTGCTGCGCGCGGGCATTGCCGAGCTTTCGACCATGAACCAGTTCAAGGATTTTCCGCAGTATTTCGTGCGCCTGTGCGGGCGGACCGGACTGCGCATGCTCCTGCTCAAGCGCTGGACGACCGGCCTGCAGGTTTTCCTGGAAGAGAATATCAAGTTGCCGCCCGAAGCGAAGCGCAAACGCAGCGACGGTCGGGCGCCCATTCCGACCACCAAGACCGATATCTTCGAAGCCACGGCCGCCGAAGCTGCGGTGTACAGCGGACCGGTGCCGGTGAAGCACTTTCCTCTGGACCTGACGCTGATGCTCGGTCGCGGTAGCCGGGACCGCCAGGTGATCGTTGTGCCGCTGCCTTCCCAGGGGCATTGGAATACGTTCCTGTACCTGGATGCGGACAAGGCTAGCGAGAAAAATCTGGCCGTGGCGGAAATTCTGGCCCACTTCGCCCTCTCGCGCATGATCCTGTTGAGCAAGGGGATGCAGAGTCGGCAGGGGCGCGTGGCCGGCATTCTGAAATCAGAGCTTTTCCGCCGGCAAAAAAGCCAGGCGCTGCGGGCCGAACGTGGTCCCCAGCCACCGGGCAAAGCCATCGCCGATAGCAACAACGCCTGGGACGAAGCCGTCGCGTCCGACTCGTTTGCCGAACAGTCGGCACCGATGACGCCGGTCAATGACCTGGAAATCGACCCGTTCGCAGTGAAGGCCAAGGGGGATGAAGATGCCGAGCAAGGCCTGCCCCGCGAAAAGCGCAAACTGAAACTGGCCCCGGCCGAGGCGGTTGCTCCGGCCAGCAAGACGGAAACCGAGGCAAGGCCCCAGACAGCCGACGAATTGCCGGAGGCACCGGACTGGGATCCCCGCGAGGGCCCCGATCGCAATCTCACGCCTGAAGTCATCCTGCATCACAGCGGTGAGTTGCCGGCGTTGCCCAAGGCCGCCTGCCACATCATGGCCGTGATCGAGGACCCGCGCACGACAGCGACCAAACTGGAGTCGGCCCTGGCCATGGACCAAGCCCTCACGGCCAAGGTTCTGCGCATCGCCAACAGTCCCTTCTATGGTGCCGTGCGGGAAATCAAGACCGTCAGTGAAGCCATTGTCCGGCTCGGGTTTGTCGCGATTCGCAACTGGACCCTGGTGACGGCTGCCCGCTCGGTATTTCTGGCACCTGGGGCCGGCATGCTGTACCAGAAAATCTGGCGCCAGTCGGTGATGTCGGCCATGGCCGGCCAACTGGTGGCCCAGGTGGTGGGCAAGGCCGACCCCGAGGCTGTCTTTATCGGCGGGTTGATGCAGAACATTGGTCAGCTGGTCTTGGCCCGCAGCCACCCCGAACTGTTCCAGGAAATCCTGTCCGAGTCGTCCGAAAGCGGCCGGCCCTACCACGAGGTGGAAAAGGAGATCCTGGGCTTCGATCATGGCGCGTTGGGGTCACTGCTGATCCAGGAGTGGAACCTGAGTCAGGAACTCGAAGAAGCGGTGCGCTGGCATCACGAGTTCGAAGCGGACGAGGCCCGCAACGTGCAGGTCGCCGCGATGATCGCGCTTGGCGAAGAGATCGCCTTGACCAGCAGTGGTGAAGATGGAACCGAAGAAGACTTTGAAGTGGACGCCAGAGAACCGGAGAGCCTGAGCGCGGCGGCCCGATTCCTGGGTGTTACGTCAGCACGCCTGGCAGAGCTGCGGACCAAGGCGGAGCAGTTGCAAATCGACCCGCATTTCTTCAGCTAACCGATTCAGCTATTCGTTCAGCAATCAAGCGGCAGAAAATGGCCGCACTCAACCCCGGGCCTTATGATGGGCGCCGGGGTTGTCTTTTTGGGCGCCATCCGTTTTCTGGTCAGCCTCTTCCAGAGGCATCTCACAAGGAGGCTCGAAGTGCAGGCGGCACCGCGCTTCGTAGACATCGGCCGCCCCGACAACCACCTGTTCGGTGGACTGGGTCAAACGCTGGCTGAAGTTGGCCGGATCGCCGCAGGTCATGCAGATGGCCAGTTGTTTGGTCACGTATTCGGCACAGCAGAGCAACTGGGGCATGGGGCCAAAAGGCACGCCCATGAAATCCAGTTCCAGCCCCGCGACAATCACGCGCTTGCCGCGGTTGGCCAGGGTATTGGTCACGGCGATGATGTCGTTATTGAAAAACTGGGCTTCGTCGATGGCCACCAGTTCGGTGCGGTCGTCGACCAGGTCGAGAATTTGGCGCACATCGGTGACCGCCACGCTGGCAATGGTCTGCTGGCTGTGGGAGACAATGCTGGACGCATCATAGCGCACATCGCTGCCATGTTTGAAGATTTGAACCCGGCGTTTGGCGATCTGGGCCCGCCGCAATCTCTTGATCAGTTCTTCGCTCTTGCCGCTGAACATGGGGCCACAAATGACCTCGATCCAACCGGTCTTGCCATGGATGATCTGCATGATGCTCCTTAAATGCTTGTTTATTCCCAGCAGAATAATTTATTCTATCACATACCCGTTGCCAAGGAAATGCTCTCAAACTGTCATTCTGGTCGAAAAAGAGGCGCTATGTGGTCCCGAGAAGAGTTTCGAGAGGTGGTTGCCCCCGCTGCCATAGGCATGATTCACCTGCCGGCACTGCCCGGCAGCCCGGCCTGGCAAGGCGATTTGGCCGCCGTACAGGAACTTGCCCTGCGGGATGCCCAGGCCCTGGTTGAGGGCGGGCTGGGGGCCTTGATGATCGAAAATTACCACGATGTGCCTTTCCATCCGGAGGTCGTGCCGGCCGAAACGGTGGCGGCTATGACCCAGGTCATTGGCGAGGTGCGCCGCGCCTTCCCGGCTTTGAAAGTGGGGGTCAACGTGCTGCGCAATGACGTGGCCTCGGCCCTGGCCATTGCCGTGGCCACCGGCTCGCACTTTGTGCGGGTCAACGTGCACGTGGGCGCGGCGGTCACTGATCAGGGGCCCATCGTGGGCCAGGCCTGGCATACACTGCGCAAACGCAGGGAACTGGGCGCCGACCAGCCGGGTTCCTATGTGGCCATCCTGGCTGACGTGCGAGTCAAGCACGCGCGGCCCATGGTTGAGCGCCCCTTGGCCGAAGAGGCCCAGGATTTGCGTTTGCGCGGACTGGCCGACGGCATCATCGTGACTGGGGCGGCGACCGGCGCCGGGGCCGATCCCGGCGAAATCAGGCTCGTGCGCGAGGCCTTGCCGGATTGTCCGCTGCTCGTGGGCAGCGGTATGAACTCCGCCACGGCCGAACAGTTTTTCCCGGCGGCGGACGGCTGCATCATCGGCTCGTCCTTGAAGGAAGTGGATCCCGCCGGAGGCCCGGACCGCGTGTCGGTGGCCCTCACGCAGGAATTTGTCAGAACCATGAACGCGGCCGCAGGCCGCTGATCGCTCGCAACACTTGTTGCTCATAAATTTGATGGTGTCTGGAAAGGTAGAGGAAATCTGGTATGAATATTCTGGTGACCGGCGGCGCCGGCTTTATCGGTTCGAATTACGTGCGGATGCTGCTCGACAATGGTGACGACCGCGTGGTCAATTTTGACCTGCTCACCTACGCTGGCAATCTCGAAAATCTGGCCGGTTACGAAAACAATCCCCGGTACCGCTTTGTGCGCGGCGACATTCGTGACCGCGCGGCGCTGAAAGAAGTCCTGGCTGACGAGAAGATCGAGGCGGTGGTGCACTTCGCGGCCGAAAGTCACGTGGACCGCAGCGTGGAGGGACCCGAAGTCTTCGTGCTGACCAATATCCTGGGTACCGAAGTCCTGCTGGAAGAATCCCGTGCCGCCGGCATCGAACGGTTCGTGATGGTCAGCACCGATGAAGTGTACGGTTCGCTGGGGCCCGAGGGGTTGTTCGTCGAAACGACTCCGCTGGCACCCAATTCTCCCTATGCAGCGAGCAAGGCCTCGGCTGACCTGATGTGCCGGTCGTTCTTCAAGACCTTCAATTTTCCGGTGCTCACCACCCGCTGCAGCAACAACTACGGCCCTTATCAATTTCCCGAAAAACTGTTGCCGTTGATGATCGCCAACGCCCTCGAGGACAAGCCCCTGCCGGTGTACGGCGACGGCCAGAATGTGCGCGATTGGCTGTATGTCGAGGACCACTGCACGGCCATCGATCTGGTGCTGCGTCGCGGGCGTCCCGGCGGCATCTACAATATCGGCGGCTGCAACGAAATGAAGAATCTCGATCTGGTCGAGATGCTGGTGGACCGCCTGGGCAAAAGCCGCGACCTGATCACCTTTGTCAAGGATCGCCCTGGTCATGATCAGCGCTATGCCATTGACGCGTCGCTGATCGAGCAGGAGTTGGGCTGGAAACCCAGCCTGGACTTCGCCACCGGCCTGACCAAGACTGTCGATTGGTACCTGGAAAACCGCAGCTGGTGGGAGAAGATCCGCAGCGGTGCCTATACCGAGTATTACGACAAAATGTACGGCGATCGTGGTGAGGCCTCAGACGCGGGTCCCGCCGGGTGATGAGCGACCTGAGCTGCCAACTACCGGATGGGCGCGAAGTGCGCATCGCCGACGAGGCTGCGGATCGGCTGTGCTGCGGTGTGGTGGTGCTGGATCCGGTCGCGGTGCGGGAAAACCCGGCGGTGTGGGACGCGACCGGTGACCTGGGCCGGCGATTGGCCACCGAATTTGCCGGCCGTCTGCCATCGGAAATTCCCGGCCTGGGCGAGGCGCGCACCTTGTACAAAAGCTTTGGCATGGACCCGTCGCGGCACCGTCCGAGCAGCGAAGCTTTGCTGCGCCGCACCCTCAAGGGCCAGGACCTGTATCACATCAACAATCTGGTCGACACCTGCAACCTGGCCTCGTTGAAGTTCCTGCTGCCGATTGGCATGTACGATTTGCCGTTGGTCCAGGGTGGCGTGACGTTGCGCACCGGGCGCGAAGGCGAAGAGTATCCGGGCATCCGCAAAGGACCCGTGCATCTGGCCGGACGACTGGGCCTGTTTGATGACGAGGGCCCCTTCGGCTCGCCCACCAGCGACTCGGCCCGCACCTGCACCAGTGAAAACACCCGCTCGCTGTTGGCGATGATTATGGCTACCGGCAAATACCGATCCGAGGCCATGGCCGACAATGTCGCGGTGTTCAGCCAATTGTTCAGCGAGTATTGCGGGGCCAGCGAAGCCTTGCGGACGGTCCTGGGAGGTTCAGCATGAAAGGGAGACGGCACCTGGCGATCGGAGCGGTGGCTGTGGTTCTATTGGGCGCCGCATCGACCCTGGCGGCGGGTACGCCGGACCGCGAACGCCTGCTGGATCGTGCGCAGACCCTGACTGCCCCGACCCTGGCTGGCCGCGGCAGCGGCACGCCCGAATTGATGGCCGCTGCCGATACCCTGGCCGCCTGGCTGGCCACAGCCGGCCTGCAACCGGTATTTGACGGCAGCTGGTTTCAGGAATTCGACCTGACCGGGGAAGGCTGGGCGGGCAACGATCTGGCCGGCTGCCAGGATCGCAATGTCGCCGGCATCCTGCCTGGCACCGGTGAGCTGGCCGACCGCTTCATCATCATCGGGGCCCACTTCGACCACTTGGGTCGCGTGGTGCCAGCGGTTGGCACTGCGCCTAATCCAGGTCCGGATGAATATTATCCCGGCGCCAATGACAATGCCTCGGGCGTGACGGTGGTCTGGGAATTGATCAACCTGATCCAGGCCCGTCCGGTCAGCGCTGAAAGCCAGCGCAGTCTGCTGGTGGTTTTCTTTGGCGGCGAAGAAGTGGGCCTGCAGGGCAGCAGTTATTTTGTGGCCCACCCGCCGCTTGATCTGACTCTGGTCGACGCCATGATCAACTTCGACACCGTCGGCCAGTTGACCGACAACCGCCTCTATGTCAGTGGCATCGGCACCGCGACGGCCCTGCCGGCCCTGGTGGAGGCGGCCAATACCGACGGCCTGGATCTTTCGCTGGGGCAGGGGGGCTGGTCGGGCAGCGACCACATGAGTTTCAACACCCGCGAAGTGCCGGTCCTGTTCATCTTCGGCGGTCCCTACGTGCAGTACAACCGTCCGTCCGACACCTGGGACAGCTTGTCGCCCGAAAGCCTCGTGAAAGTGGCCGCCTACAGCGACCGGCTGCTGGACCTCGTGCGTGCCACGCCCGACCCATTGATCTGGGTCATGGTGGCCGAAAAGAAGCTGCGCGAGGGCGATACCGAGGGTGCTAACCGCGACACCTGGTTCGGCTCATTGCCTGATTTTACCGAAGAGATCAAGGGCTACAAGCTGGCCGGCGTTTTTGACAACAGTCCGGCCGCCCGCTCGGGCCTGCTGAAAGGCGATGTCCTGGTCAGGATGGCGGGACAGGAGATCATTGATCTGCCGAGTTTCACCCGCATCCTGCGTTCCCACGCTCCGGGTGACCTGGTCGAAGTCGAGATCCTGCGCGAGGGCAATCCGTTGCGATTTACGGTCGTGATGGGCAACCGGTCCGAGCGCCAATAGCGATATTTCAGTCGGTGATTGTGGTCGGTGGCGGCGATACCAGATTCGGATGGCCCTGGCAGTGCTGAAGGTTGGCGCGGTCACCGGGTTCCACGTGCACGAACACCATGGCGACCTTGGCCACCGTTTCGCGAATGCGGTCTTCGGTGGCGTGGGCAATGTCGTGGGCTGATTCGATCGTATGGTCCGGGTGCACCGCAATCCGGATGTCCGCCAGATACCAGGATCCCCGTTGCCGGACATGAAGACTGCGCACTTCCTGCACACAACCGACCGCCTTGGCGGCAGCTCCGATCTCTGCCACCAGCTCGTCATTGGGCATGGTGTCCATCAGGGCCATGATGTTCTCGCGCATCAAGTCGAAGCCCATCTTCAGAATGAAAAGCGAGATGACCAGGGCTGCGATGCTGTCGAGAATTTCCCAGCCCATCATGGCGCCGCCGATGCCTGCCGCAGCGGCCAGGGAACTGATGGCATCCGAACGGTGCATGGTGCCGTTGGCCTGCAGCGCGGGGCTGTTGTTCAGGCGTCCGGCCAGCAACGTGTACCGCGCCATGAGCTCCTTGATCAGTACCGAGACCAGCGTCGCGGCTAGGGCGGGCCATTGCGGATGCAGGTACTGGCCCTGGATGAGGTTTTCCACCGCCGACTTGGCGATCAGACCGGCGGTTAGCAGCATGAAAGCCGCCACGATGATGGCCCCGAGGGTCTCGAAACTGTGGTGCCCGTAGGGGTGGTTCTGGTCGGGCGGTCGTTCGGACGCCTT
This sequence comes from uncultured Fibrobacteraceae bacterium, assembly GCA_964562635.1. GTDB lineage: Bacteria > Krumholzibacteriota > Krumholzibacteriia > LZORAL124-64-63 > LZORAL124-64-63 > JAGRNP01. Next base: position 14,800 of record CAZLUL010000024.1, read on the forward strand.
CAACGCCATCAGGATGCCCACGTCACTGAGCACGTCAGCGAGGCTGTGAAAGCCGTCGGCCACCAGGGCGGCTGACCCCGCCAGGACGCCAAAAAACAGCTTGCCAGCCGAAAGCAGGACATTGCCGACCAGGCCAGTGGTGGTGCACACCACCGGCCGATACCAATAGTTGTCCGGGGCAGAAGACGTATTGCTCATGAACAAAAAACGCTCACTAGATTTCTTCGCCCGGCAGGGGCGCAGGGTACATGGCAGCGATCACGTCTTCGTACTTCTTGTTGATGGCAAAACGTTTGACCTTCATCGTGGGCGTTAATTCTCCGTCCTCGAGAGTGAATTCGCGGGGCAGCAGGGTGAACTTGCGGATCTGGCTGAACCCGGCCAGGTCACGGTTGAGCGCTTCGAGGATGCCTTCGAAAAGGGTGTTGACCGCCGGATGTCTGAGCAGATCTTCATCGCTGACTTCACCGAGGCCATCGGCGTTGGCGAATTCCCTGAGGACTTCAAAGTCCGGTACGATCAGGCAGCTGAGGAACTGCCGCTTGTCACCGATGACCACCATCTGGGTGATGTGTTTGTTGGTGGCAAAGGCATTTTCGATGGGTTGTGGCGCGATGTTCTTGCCGCCAGCGGTGACAATCAAGTCCTTCTTGCGATCGGTGATGAAGAGGTAGCCGTCTTCATCCAAATGGCCGATGTCACCGGTCGACAACCAACCCTCGGGCGACAGCACTTCAGCTGTGGCAGCGTCATTGTTGAAATAGCCCAGCATGACTTGCGGTCCCCGGCAGAGAATTTCGCCATCGTCGGCGATCTTGATGTCGGTCTCCGCAAGGGCCTTGCCCACGCTGCCGAAGCGGATGGCGCCGAAGTTGTTGCAGGCCAGTACGGGACTGGTCTCGGTCAGGCCATATCCTTCGAGCACGAGCATGCCAGAACCGTAGAAGAACTTGTTGATTTTGGCGTTGAGGGGCGCGCCGCCCGAAACCATGAAGCGGATACGCCCGCCCAGCTTGGCGCGCAATTTGCCAAACACCAGTTTGTCGGCCAAGCCACGCTGGAAGGCGAGCATGCCGCCAACTTTCTGGCCGGCGGTTTCGATTTCGGCGCACCGGATGCCCACATTTCGGGCCCAGAAAAAGATGTTCTTCTTGGGGAAGCCCGCGGCCATCGACATGCTGGCGGCCTTGGCGTAGATCTTTTCGTAAAGGCGCGGCACACTGACCATGATCGTCGGTTTGACGTCCAGGACATCGACCGGCACGGTGTCCATGCGGTCGGCGTAGGCGATGCCGACCCCGCAATAGAGCATGGAGTAGAAGCCAGCCATGCGTTCCAGTACGTGGCTCAGGGGCAGGAAGCTCAGGCAGCGGTCATCGGTTTTGAAGTCCATCAGGGAGCGGATGTGCAGCACGTTGGAGACAAAATTCCAGTGAGATAAGACAACGCCCTTGGGATTGCCCGTCGTGCCCGAGGTGTAGATGATGCTGCAGGGCGCGTCCTTCTCGATGGCCAGGCACTCGTCCCGCGGTGCCGGCGGATTGTCGTCGACGAGATTCTGTCCGATCTGCTTGAGTTTTTCGAAGATCATAATGTCCGGCAGGTTCGTGCGCTCGAACGAGATCACGTCCTTCAGGAAAGGCAGGCGCTCGCGGATGGTGTGGATTTTCTGGGCCTGGTCCTGATTCGAGACAAAAATAGCGACCGGTTCGCAGTCCTTCAGAATGTATTCGATGGTCTCGTCCAGCAGCGTGGGGTAGATCGGCACGATAACCCCGCCGGCGCACTGCCCAGCCAAATCGGCCAGGGCCCACTCGATCCGATTTTCCGACAGGATAGCCACCCGGTCACCCGGCTGTACGCCCAGGGAGCGCAGGCCAAAGCGCAGGGCCTTGACCCGGCGCAGAGCCTCTTCGCTTGAGACGTCCACGTATTGGCCGCTCTCGTCCCGGTAGGAAAAACAGTCGGGACGGGGATGTTCGCGCACCGAGGCGAGAAACAATTCGGGAATGGACTGGATGGACATGATGCCTCCTGGCAATTGAATTCGGTATCCGGTTGCGCAATATCCCAACTGCGGTGACATTTTTACCCCTAAGATACTGTTTTGTCAATCGACCAACCACGCGGACAACCACGGACCAGCCATGACCAAGCCCTCGACCGTATTGACTTTGGAAAACAGCGAGGCCCTGCAGGCGGCACTGCGCCAATGGTACACTGCCGTCAAACGGGATCTGCCCTGGCGCCAATCCAACAATCTGTACGGCATATGGGTGTCGGAAATCATGTTGCAGCAGACCACGGTCCAGGCAGTGATTCCCTTTTGGCTGCGCTTCATGGCGCAGTTTCCGACGGTGCAGGATCTGGCCCGGGCGGCCGAATCCGAGGTCCTGGCGATGTGGAGTGGACTGGGCTACTACTCACGGGCCCGCAACCTGCACGCGGCTGCCCGGCTGATCTGCTCCGCAGGAAACGGCGATCTGCCCCGGAACCGGGACGAATGGATCGCTTTACCGGGGATTGGCCCATACGCGAGCGGAGCCATCGCAAGCATCGGTTTGCAGGAGCGAGTGCCGGCCCTGGATGCCAACGCCCGCCGGGTCCTGCAACGGTGGGCCGTCAGTGAGCCCCCAAAATTCGCCGCCCTGCCGGCGGCAGTGCAACAGCGTCAGGTCGACGAACTGGGGGCAGCCTTGGTGCCCGCCGAAAATCCCGGCGACTGGAACCAGGCTCTGATGGAATTGGGGGCCCTGGTCTGCGGTGCGCGCCGAACCGATTGCGCCGAGTGTCCGGTGCGTCGGCACTGCCGGGCCCGGCTGGGAGAGTGGGTGGCCGAAGTGCCGCCGCCAAAAAAGGCCGCCGCGGCCGAACCGGTTTGGCTGGCCCAGTTGTTGGTGACCTGGCGCGACCGGGTGCTGTTGGTGCCTCCTTCAAGTGCGCCGGTGCCAACGACGGTGGCGGGCCATGCGGTGGCTCGCGAAGATTTCAGTGGCCTGCACCACGGCTTGTGGGCATTGCCGATGACGCCCTGGTTGCGGGGCGGTGCCGAACCCGTCTGGCCCGATGTTACGTGGCAGTCCTGGTTGGATTTACCGCCCCGGCTTTGGGTCAAAGGTCAGGGCTATTCGCGGTTGGGAGATTTCCGCCACGCCATCACCAGGTACCGCCTGCGCGTCGCGGTTTTGCATCTGTCCCTGGACTCCCGGCAGGAAATGCCCGCCAAGCGTCTGGGATCCGAGACCATTTGGGACGGTTTTTCGAAGGCCTTGCCTGGCTTGTTTTTCGCCCTGAAAAGCCAGCGCCCACCGGTGTCAAAATTGACTGATAAAGGACTTCATTTTCAACAAGATACTGGTGTTTGACTTTCGCTGAATTGCAGACCTTTTTTGATTCATTAAGAATACAAACTCGATAGCCCCGATCTTCGGGGCAAACGGTGAGAGGGCTAAAAGATGTTGCAGATTACAAGGCAAACCGAGTACGCGATTCGAGGCCTGCAGGAGTTGGCACGACGCAACGCAAGCGCGCCCGTGCAACTGAAAGTCATTGCAGGTTCCTGCGAAGTTTCCGAAGCCTTCCTGGCTAAGATTTTCCAGATGCTCGGCCAGGCCGGGATCGTCAAATCCCATCGCGGTGTCAAAGGCGGCTTCAGCCTGGCCCGTCCGGCCGAAGAGATTTCCCTGCGCGATGTGGTGGAAGTCTGCGAAGGTGGCATCGTGCTGAATCACTGTATGCGCAAGATCAATCCCTGCAAGGACGTTGGTACCTGTGCGGTGGCAAATGTGTGGCGTGAAGCCCAGGATGCGCTGACTGGTGCCCTGGACCGGACCAATCTGGCGGACGTTATCTAGACGGGAAATCTCCGGAATTTGCGAAGGCCTCTCCTGAAACCAGGAGAGGCCTTTTTTCAAAGAGGGACCAGTCGGCAGATTATTGTCGGCGCCGGCGCAGTTGTCCACAGGCCGCGTCAATATCGCGCCCACCACTGGCGCGTATAAAAGTCGGCACACCAGCATCAGTCAGAACCTTCTGGAACCCCAAAACCGCCGGGTCCGCGGTCGGCACCAGGGCCGAGTCGTCCAGGGGGTTCAGGGGAATCAGGTTCACTTTGAAATTGTGCCCTTTGAGCAATTGGGCCAGGCGCACGGCCTGGGCCGGATCGTCGGTCCGATCCTGGATCAGAACCCAGGCAACGGTGACCCGCCGACCCGCCTGGCGGCCGTATTCGGCAGCCAGGCCCAAGGCTTCTTTCAGGACCGTGCGGCCAGGCACGGGCATGACCTTGCGCCGCTCCTGGTCGGTGCTGCCACCGAGGCTCAGGGTCAAACCGACGCCTGGTGCCGAGTCGATCATCAACCGCATTCCGGCGGCGGGTCCGCTGGTGGAAATCTGGATCCTTCGTTTGGACATGGCCAGCCCGACCTCGTCCATCATGATCTGCAGGGCGGGTTGCACAGCCTCCCAGTTGTCCAGGGGTTCGCCCATGCCCATGAATACGACGTTGAATTGCCGGTCGCCCATGCCAGGCACGGGGTTGTCTTTGAGGTCCTTGCGCAGGCGCTGGATCTGTTCGATGATCTCACCGGTCGCGAGGTTGCGCACCAGGCCACCGCGCGCCGTGGCGCAAAATGTGCAAGCCATGGCACAGCCGACCTGGGTCGACAGGCAAAATGTCGCGTGGTCGGCCATGGGGATGATCACGCTTTCGATGGTGTGTCCATCGCGCAGACGAAAAAGAAATTTGCGGGTGTGGTCCGCCGAAACCTGACGCTCCTGAAGAGTGAGGGCGGCCAAGTCATACCGCTGGGAGAGGGAGTCGCGCAGGGCGCGCGGCACGTTGGCCATCTGATCCCAGGCCATGGCGTCGTGAACAAAGGCCCACTGCTGCACCTGCTGCCCTCGGTAGGCCGGCGCGCCATTGTCGGCGGCCAGAGCCGCGAACTGCCCGGGAACCAGGGATCTGAGCAGGGGTTTGAGATCCATCGAAAGGCCTCTATCTTGGTTTGGTCCGGCTTGCCGCGACAGGAATTGCAGCCGGGACCAGGCAATGGCATCAAAATTTTGCAACTTGGGGTTGCCTGATGGGGAGCCTGTCCAGACAATAACCCCTTGGGGACTCCGGATCCGCCGCCTCCGGGACAATTAACCAGTCTCATCTCATTCGACGCAAGGGCATTCGGTTCATGAGTAAAGGAAAATCCGCACACACCGTCCTGATCGTAGATGATGAAATCGCCATCCGCGAAACCCTCGAGATGATTCTCACCTATGAGAATTACCAGGTGCTCAAAGCCGGCTCCGGGGCCGAGGCCCTGGCCGTGGTGGAGAAGCAAACCCCCGACCTGATCCTGCTGGATGTGAAGATGCCGGGCATGGATGGATTTGAAGTCCTCGAAAGGCTCGAAGCGACGGGCAAGGGCATTCCGGTCATCGTCATCTCGGGACACGGCAACATTGAAACGGCAGTCGAAGCAGTCAAACAGGGCGCCTACGATTTCCTGGAAAAACCGCTGGACCGCACCCGCTTGCTGGTCACGCTGGGCAATTGCCTGGACCACCTGAAAGATCGTCAGATCGTCGACACCCTGGTGGGACAGACCCGCGGCACGCCCCTGGTGGGCGAAAGCAGCGGCATGCGGTCCGTGCGCAGTTTCATCGAAAAGGTGGGGCCCAGCGAGGGTACGGTCCTGATTACGGGGGAAAACGGGACGGGCAAGGAGTTGGTGGTCAAGGCCATTCACGATTTGAGCGCACGCCACGCCAACCCCCTGATCGAGGTCAATTGCGCGGCCATTCCCCGTGACCTGGTGGAGTCGGAACTGTTTGGGCACGAAAAGGGCAGCTTCACCGGCGCGGACCGCCAACGCATCGGCAAGTTCGAACAGGCGGACAGTGGCACGTTGTTTCTCGATGAAATCGGCGACATGAATGAAGAGGCGCAGGCCAAGGTTCTCAAAGCCGTCGAGGAGAGCCGGTTTCAGCGGGTCGGTGGCACCGATACCCGGAGCGTCGACGTGCGCATCGTGGCGGCGACAAACCGTGACCTGGCTTCGCCGGAGTCCGGTTTTCGGCAGGACCTGTTTTTCCGCTTGAACGTGCTATCTATCCATTTGCCCCCTCTGCGGGAGAGGGAAGGGGACGTGGAATTGTTGCTGGAGTGGTTCATGGCCGATCTGGCCGTGAGGCTGAAAACCGCGCCGCGCCGCTACGCGGACGAGACTTTGGCTATCCTGAAGGCCTACTCCTGGCCGGGCAATGTGCGAGAATTGCGCAACTTGGTGGAGCGTATGTTGATACTGGCTTCCGGTGACATCATTCAGCCCAGCGACCTGCCGCCCTTGCCGGGGGCGGGGCAGCAGGCCAAAGTTGCTGATTCCTTCTTTGCTTGCAACGACTTTCAGGAATTCAAATCCCGCAGCGAGGGAGATTTTCTGCAACACAAGTTGAAGGAAAACCTCTACAATGTCAGCAAGACAGCGGATGTGCTGGGAATGCAACGCAGCAACCTGTACAAGAAAATCACGAAGTACGGATTGCGGACCCAACCGACTACGGATTGAGCCCGACTGGCTCTGGAAGTGTCAACTGCGGTTGACACCCAAATCCTGGTTTTGTTGGTAAAATGTGGAGAGCGGTTGACTTTTCAGCCAATCATCCGTAGATAAAAAGGATCATCTGCCATTTTTCCCGGGCATGTAAGGGGAGAGGTGGCGCATTGTGGTTCAATTTCAGACGGGGTGTAGTCCTTAGTTTAAGGAGAAGAAGAACATGAAAAGAGTCCCTTTGGTTCTCGTTCTTCTGGTGGCAGTGTTACTGGCATCCTCCTCCGTGTCTGTTCCCGCCGTCTATGCGGGTGACTCCAATTCCATTGCGGTACCCCAGGTTGACCTGAGATCAGGCGACCGGGATATCACCCTTGATGGTGCTCCCATTGATGATGAGGGTGATCCGGATGGATTGGATGACACCAATGACGAGCCCAGCGCGCGTGCGATGGGTTGGGGATTTGAAGACGCGGAATGGGTGGATTATCTGTTGTTCCTGCTGTCACAGATTCAGCTGCTGGCCCTCTAGGACTGCCTGACCGTCAGGCAGTCCGGGTCCTCTTTGAGGACTGGGCCTGGGAAAAGAAGTCAGGTCACCGTCCACTTCCTCGCCGAGGGAACGGTTGATGAAAGACAACTACAAAGACGAACGAGGTTATCGCACCGACCATTCGGCCAGCGGTCAGGGGTTGGACCCTGAAGCTTGGAGCCGTCTGGAGCAAGTGGGTGATTTGCACTATCACTCATCGTCGTTCACGTCTGCCTTGGACTATTATCAACAACTGTTGGATGAAGCGTCCCTGAATGCCGTTTCGCGCGAAACCGCCCTGGGTTTGCTGCGGAAAGTCGTCGATTCCCATCTGCGGCTGGGCCATCTTGATCGGGCTGAAGAGCATTTGGACCAAGCGGCCACTCTGATCAATCGCACCTCGAGTCTGTCTGACCCTGACGAAACCGCCGTCCTGAATGCGACTTTTGAAATTCGCCGGGCCGCCGTTTACCGGGAGCGAGGCCGTCTGCACGACGCCTTGAATCTGGCCAAACGTGCCTTTACTGTCCTGGCCCTGACCGACGAACACGCTGCCGTGGCCCGCCTGCAAACCATTATGGGCATTTGCCATGCCCGCCTCGGACGGCAGGAAAAAGCCGTCGAGTTTTTCTCCGACGGATTGTCGACCTATCGCCGCATCGGCCACGATCTGGGTGTGGCCAACCTGCTGAGCAACCTGGCGGTCATTGACAAGAATCGCTGCCGCTGGGACAAGGCATTGGCCCAAATGGACAAGGCCATCGAATTGGCCCACCGCTTGGGTGCCAGCCATTTATTGCCCCGTTTCTATCTCAATCAGGGCATCATCCTGCAGAAAATCGACCGCCTGGGCGAGTCGCGGTCCGTGCTGGAAAAAGGCCACCGCCTGGCCGTGAGCTTGGGCGACCAAATCTACCAAACCCGCCTGAACCTGGCCCTGGGGCGGCTGGAATCCCTGTCGGGTCGTTACGCCCGGGCCGAGACCCTGATTCTGACCGGCAAGAACATTGCCGAGAAAAACCGCTTCATGCGTGAAGCCACCATCGCTGACGAATACCTGGGCGACATCATGTTGCTGAGAGGGGATCCGGACAAGGCGCGCTTCAACTACAAATTGGGTCTGGAGAAATCCCAGGCCATTGCCGCCGGCAATGACCTCGAGGGCGAACTGCAGCGGCGAGTGGGCGAGGCCCATTTGATGTCTGGCCGTTACGATGACGCGGTCGCTGTGTCGCAGGCGGCCATCGCCATTTGTGAGCAGTGCGGTGAAGAATACGAGATTGGTTTCTGCCACCTGACCCTCGGCAAGGCCTACGCCCAGCAGTCTGACTGGCAACAGGCTGATCACCATTTCCGACAGGCGATCGCCAAATTCCAGGACCAGCGTCTGCCCCACCTGTGGTGCCGCGCGATCCTGGAATTTGCTGACCACCGCTTGGAAAATGCCCGCGAACCGGAGTTGTTGCTGTTCCGGCGCTATCTCATGGATGCCCAGGAAAATGGGGCTTCGTCAGTCAGTGATCTGTTTTTGTGCCGGATTCTGGACAAATTGGCTCAGGTGCAGATCCAGCTGGCACAATTCGACGATGCCCTGCTGACCGTTTTTGAACTCGAGCGCCATGCCGCCGGCTGTGAAGACCCCACCCTGGATGCGGCGGTGATTGCCCTGCGCAATCGCATCGAGTCCGGGCTGCTCGGCGGCGTAAATAAGGCAGAATCCCATTTGCAGGCCATTTCCGGCTTGCCGGGTTTGTTCGCCAAAGGCGGGCAGGCCGTACCGCGCAACCTGGGATCGGTTCTGGCTGCGGGCCTGGACCGGGTGCAGGCCGATAGTGGTTTTATTGCCATGGTCGGCAACGATGGCCGTGGCACGAGTCTGGAGATTGCGACCCGCCAGGGCTTGACCGAAAACCTGTGCGAACAGTTGGCCAATTGGTTTGATGGTGAACTGGCCAGTGGCCGCAGTTCGGGCACTTCCTTTTTCTCGCGCCTGGATGCAGGAGATGACATCATTGCGGCGGTTCCGGCTCTGATGACGATCGCTGACAGTTGTGTCTTCATGCCCATCGCCTTGCATGACCAGCAGTTCGGCTTGCTCTACCTGGGCAAATCCGGCGTGGGGGCGACCAGTTCGGGTTTTGACCGGTCCAGTCTTGATTTCCTGGCGACCTACATGGGATTCCTGGCTCTTTTCCTTTATGAAAAAGGCCGCGGGGGCAGCGAAGAAGCCATCGGAACTCCATTCGAACGCATCGAAAGCTTCGAGAATATTATCACCCAGAACAGCAAGATGCTTGAGGTTCTGGGGTTGGCCCGCAAGGTGGCGCCCAGTGATTTGACCGTCCTGCTGAATGGGGAAACAGGCACCGGCAAGGGCTTGTTGGCCTATTCGATCCATGCCCTGAGCAAACGTTCCGAACGCCGATTCATGTCGATCAACTGTGCGGCGATCCCTGAGGCATTGCTCGAGTCCGAACTTTTTGGTCACAAGCGGGGCAGCTTCACCGGCGCCCACAGTGACAAGAAGGGCCTGTTGGCCGAAGCCGAAGGCGGCACCGTTTTTCTGGATGAAATCGGCAAAATGCCCCTGAGTATGCAAGGCAAGTTGCTGCATTTCATGGATACGAAAATTGTGCGCCCGGTCGGAGCCAACGTTGAAGTTGCCGTGGATGTGCGGGTTGTATGTGCCTCCAAGTCGGACCTGCACCAGATGGCCATGAAGGGTTTGTTCCTCGAGGATCTCTATTACCGCCTGCTCGATTTCCCCCTGGTGATGCCGCCGCTGCGCGAGCGCCCGGATGATATCGAATTGTTGACCCGCCACTTCGTGGAACGGTTCAGCCAGGAAATGAGCGCCGAAATTCCGGCTCTGGATCGGGTCTTTCTGGATCGCCTGGTCGAGCACTCCTGGCCTGGTAATGTTCGTGAGTTGGAAAAATCTCTCCGCCGGGCCATTGTTCTGGCCCAGGGAGAAGGCGTTTTGCGCCCAGAGCATCTGCCGGCCGAAATTGCTGGCGAGCAGGCGCAGTCCGGCTCGGGAGAGCAAATTGCACCTTTGAAAGAGACATTGGCGGGAATCGAATGTCGTGAGATCACGCGGGCCCTGAAGGTCTCGGGCGGCAACAAATCCGCAGCAGCCAGGACGCTGAAGATCAGTTACCCCAATTTGCTCAAGAAGATTCGCCACTATGGGATTCTACCCGAATGAGGGATTCTACCCGAATGATGATTGGGCCTGTTAATACCTGATACAGATAGCGATATCAGGAGTAACAAAACTTTATAGCGCAACCTGTTGGTTTACAGCAGGTTGCGTTTTTCGTTGTTTGAGGTATTAACTTTGTTTATAGATGAATGTGTCTTGCCAAAAAATGCAGGTGACAAGGCCTCGTCAGACAGCACTAAGCGGATGTGCCGCAATAGGTTAAAATAAAGCAGTAATAAGCCCAAAGTTGGTACGCTGCCTGCATATACTCCAGCGAAGGGGCCGGTTACAGGGAACCTCTTCGAATTTGATTGATCTTTGACATTCGTGTTTTCGGGAGAACTGAGCTTCAGTCCCTCACTGCTTACCGGCAACAGAGGGAGTTCTCAACGAGAAGTGCGGTCGAAATGATTGCGAAGAGGTGGGGTCTAAGCAGTTTATTTTCAGGCCGCGAGAGAGAACTTGAAACCTTTTCTCCCGAAACGCGAATATCAAATGACTATCAAGACCAACAAATCTGGATCTCTTCACCGGAGACCAAAATAAAGAGCCCTTACTGATCTTGAAAAGGCGAGATTCAAGATCAGGATGCCGCAAGGCGGGGCTCTTTTTTTCATGCCTGCAACCTTTTTGGGCCTTTGGCCGCTCCCGCTTCACGCGACCCCGTTCTGCCGTCTCTTTTTGGATAAACTGTCCCGGAATTCGCACAAATTTTGGCTCTCGTGGGCGTCATTTTGAGTGATGTCGGCATATTTAAGTCCATTTGAGGCCATCCCAATGTCTGGGGCGGAGAAAAGCGAATCGGGCGCTAAGGTGCTCATAACTCACGAGAAAACAGCTTTGTGGCTCGGTGCGGTGGCGGGAGGATGGCCCTGTTCAGGGGCCCGGGGGTCTTTCGTGGCTGCCAACCGGGGATTGTGGCACAATGTCTGCGTAAAGGAGTTAGGCGAACATGCTTAAGACAGGAGGCGGAATGATGAACAAGGTTATGGATCCCCGAATGGCGAACGAACTGCAGTTCAAGTCGGCTCTGAGTGGCGCTGACCTGGTCTCTGGTCCTGGGGCTCGATATACGCGACGGTTACTGGTGGCCGTGGTTCTGGTTCTGCTCGTTGCGCTAGTGGGGTGCGAGTCCGACGAGGATTGCATCAACTGCGTCGAGTTGCCGCCTCCTGTCGTTCCTACCGGCGTGCATAGCATCAGCGGCAACAACGAAGTCATCGTCGAGTGGTTCGACATTGCCTACGCGCCCTACAACGACTCCTACAACGAAAACGTTGTGACCTACTATATCTATAGTCGCTTCTATGAATTTGGTGACGAGTTCGATCCCAATCGCGAGTTCTTCTATATCGGTGAAGTCGCCTGGGACGAGAACTACGATCCGGGCAGCGGGCTGCACTGGTTCGTCGATGCGGACGTCGAGAACGGCGAGCAGTACGAATACGCGGTGGCGGCCGTCAACGTGGCCGGTGCCCAGAGTGCCCTCAGTTTTGAATTTGTGGCCGATGCCCCGTTGCCCATGAGCCCGCTCAATTCCCAGGGCTGGTTCACTCCGGTGCGCGTCTACGATAGCAACGGTCCCAGCTCGGCCCAGTCCGGTTTCGATTTCCGACTGGCCGGTACGAATCCGAATTTGTTGACCGCCGGGGTTGTCGATCCGGCCAACGGCTACCATATCCGCATCAGTTTTGAAGCTGGCATCGCCTATGCCTACGCTGAAGGAATCTCGACCCGGATCCAGGACTTTGGTGTCTTCACCAACGGCGACGGCAACCTCGTTTTCGAGGGTGTGTCCTGGGCGCCGGTGGATGGCTACTCCCGGACCGGCAAATTGGAACTCGTGCCCGGTCACGTGTATGTGGTGGAAATCATCGATCCGATCTCGGATGAATTGCACTACGCCAAGTTTGGTATTGATGCATTGGGCAATGGTTCGGTGGATATGATCTGGGCCTACCAGTTGATCCCTGGCCTGCCCGAGCTCAAGGCTCCGGGCCATAAAGACCCAACGGACATCAAGCCGCAACTGATCAAGATGTAGATGACCCTGAACAGGAGAGGAGAGTGAAGCCATGACACGCTTGATAAACAACAAAATGAACTTGAACTCTTTGAGAGAATTGGGATCCCGGAGTAGCTTCCTGACCGCCGTCCTGGTACTGGTCATCGGATTGACCGCGGGTGCGACTCAAGCGCAGGACCCCGAAGTCGGCAACGGCGGATGGGCTGCGGAAAAAACCGTGGACGATTACATGAACGCCAGCAGTGGTGAAAAACGCAGTGATGCGGACTTCGACTACGCGGGCAATACCCTGCGGACCGAAGTGTGGGTCGACCAGCCCGAGGGCGAAATCTACCGCAAGGGACAGGATATCTCCGTGGGCTTCCAGACCAATCAGGATGCCTACGCCGTGGTCTACCGCATCGATACCGATGGCGTGGTGACCGTCCTGTGGCCCCGCAGTCGTTTTGATGATGGCTTCATTTTCGGCAGCCACGAGTACCAGTTGCCGGTCTCGGGAGCGCGCAAATTGCAGGTCTCGACCAGCGAAGGTCAGGGCATTGTTGAGGCTGTTGTCTCGGAATATCCCTTTGATCTGCGGGCTCTGGAACTCGATTTCCACCATGAACACACCGCCGAGCGTTATGATTTCCGTGTGGCCGGCGATCCGTTCCTGGCCATGAACGAAGTCAATTTTGCCGTCACCGGCCTGGAAGATTCGGGCGAATATGTGGTGACGAACTACGCGAGCTACTACGTGCATCAGGAAGTGGATCATCCCCGCTACCTGTGCAGCCAGTGCCATATCGATGATGAGGTGGCGTACGACCCCTATCAGGACGACTGCACCCTGAGCATCGAATACGATTATTCCTGGTACAACGGCTGGTACGACAACTACGGCTACTACCCGGTCTATGGCAATCCTGTGTATGTCTATATCGATCCCTGGAATTACAATCCGTGGGTGAACTACTGGTACCAGCCGTATTACAGCTGTGCACCATGGGGCGGTTGGGGCTGGGGTTATGGTGGCTGCTACGGTTGGAACAACTCGCCTTATTATGGCGGCAACTGCGCAACGACCTATAACGCCGGCAATACACGCTACCGGCCTCTGGACCGCACGCGCATGAACGGCGGCGGTGGCACCGGTGGGGCCGTGACCAAGACCCGTGAGTATGGCCGTGGGTCCGAAATGGTGCGCAAGAATTCGCTGAGTTCCCGTGAACGCGGGACCATGGAATCCCGGACCCGATCGAGTGATCAGCGGGCCGACCGCAGCACGACCGTGGGTCGCAGTGGTGGCCGCGACGTGGCCTATCGGGGCGCCGAGCCGAGCAGCCGCACCCGCAGCAGTTTTGTCCAGACCTCGAGCACCGGGCGCAGTCAGGCTGGCTTGCGGATCCGCGAAACTGGGAATTCCACCAGCTCCAGCCGCAGTGGCGGCAAGACCGAGGCCAGCCGCCGCCGTCACACCGCCGCCGGTGAGGGGCAGCGCGCAGGCCTGGTGCCGGTGACCCGCAATACCCGCAGCAATGACGACTGGCGTGGCACGTCCCGCGTGGGCGGAACCTCCAGTGGCCGGGGTTCGAGCAGCTTACCGACCACCGTTGGCAACAGCCGCAGAACGGGCACCAGCTCCAGCAGCGGCAGTAGCAGCACTACTGGCGTGCAGAACAGTCGCAACCGCGGTTCCAGCAGCAGCAAAACGGTGCAACCGCGTCAGCGCAGCACCCGGGTCTGGAATTCGACGGGCACCCGTTCCAATTCCAGCAGCAACTCGAGCCGCTCGCGCAGCGGGACGGTCAACAATCAACGCCGCAATGACTCCGGCTCCAGCCGCAGTGCGGTGAAGCCCCGCTCGAGCAAGAGCAGTGGCAGCAAATCAACCGGACGCAGTTCCGGATCGGTGAAAAAGAGCAGCAGCTCTTCGTCCAAATCGAGTCGCTCCAGTGGCAGTTCGCGCGGCAGTAAGAGCAGTGGCTCTTCCCGCAGTGGCGGTAGCAGCAAGTCGAGCGGTTCAGGCAGTCGCAGCGGGTCGTCCCGCCGGTAGTCTGAGTGGAGTTAGGATTGGACGAAACAAATTGAGTGTGTGTTGGTGGTTCTGATTATCACCCGTCGGACGGAGAGAGACCGGATTCTCGAAGAGGTTGGCAGCCATACGAGATGGGGTAGCAAACCGACCGGACGGGAACACCGACACATAAATGGAGAGCCCGGCGGGGG